>JAEDJS010000085.1 GCA_016296205.1 Treponema sp.
ATTTGCACTGGAAGGAGAAATGACCCGGGAGTTTATGGCGACTAAATATGGCCAGGAAATTCTTTACGAATATTACAATTTTGAAAAGAATCTGCCAGTGTGTGCTGTAACTCAAAAATGCTGTGTAAGTCATGGGGAACCGGCGGCGGCTTTTAAAAAGAAAGATATTATCAATTATGCTGATAACCCGGAAGTTGTTTATGGTTTTACCTGGACTGCCAATGATGAAGCAATTCCGGGAAGTGTTCAAAAATTGTTTTCCAGGTTAAACAAAAATTATAAAGGCAAAAAATATATCTGGTTTGGCGGGCATCGTCCTGTAGACGGCAATTTTGCGTTGCGGCAGAATGATTCCTATGTGCAGATTCACAATCCTTACAAGTTTAATGTGGCGGTTGTTGATTCCAGAAAAGAATTTAATCCTGAGCTGGATATAATAAGTGTTTTTGCCGGTGAGGAAACTGAATAAAGGGAGGATAAATTATGGCAGTAATTCCAGAAAGTATTGGTAAATATAGAATAGAAAGTGTTGTTGCTGTTGGCGGCATGGGAACTGTTTACAAGGCAGTTCATCCTTCGCTTAAAAGGACAGTAATCATCAAGCGGTTGACACTTAAAGGAAATTCCAGCATCCGTGAACGATTTAAGCGGGAAGCTCAGATTTTGCTGGAGTTGAACAGTCCATACATCGTGCGAATGTTCGACTATTTTACAGAAGGAAAAAGCGACTATATTGTTCTTGAATATGTTGATGGAATGAGTCTGGATAAATTGATTCATAAGCAGATTAGCCTTCCTCCTCAACTTGCTCTCCTTATTTTTCTTGATGCCTGTTATGGTCTAAAAAATGCTCACTCAAAAGGAATTGTTCACCGGGATATTAAGCCTGGAAATATTTTGATGAGTAAGCGTGCCGAAGTAAAACTTGCAGACTTTGGTATTGCCGGCGGCGAAAAGGGTGAATCTGATCCTACTGGAGAAAAAGAAGCCAGCACTCCAAATGTTCTTAAAAATGCAAATCTTACAATGGCTGGAACCACATTAGGCACTCCTGCTTACATGAGCCCGGAACAGTTTGACGACAGCCGTTCTGTTGACCAGCGGGCCGATATTTATTCCATGGGTGTTATGCTTTATGAAATGGTTACAGGCAGCAAACCCTACAGTGGTGACATGAGCCCGGAAACAATTACAAAAATCAAAAAAGGTATTTATATTCCTCCTCAGAAACTGGATAAAACAATTCCGCCGTTAGTAAGAAGGCTTATCCGCAAAATGATGAAGCCAAATCCTGCTAAGCGTTACCAGACAATTGATCCTGTTATTAACAAAATTAAGAATTATCTTAAAAAATATGATACCCATGCAATCCGTGTAAATCTGGCGCAATGTATTTTAAGTCCTAAAACATTTCCGCTTCAGCCTTATGAGCCTAAAAACAAGAAAAAGTGGAATGCTGTAATTGCCATTGGTTTTTCGGCTTTGATTGCTGGTCTTGGGATTTTTGCATGGAATCAGGGTTATTTCCATTATACTGTTCTGCGTTCATTTTATACTCCTGTAACGTTGAGTCTTAAAATGCCTGCAACTGCCAGTGCCGATGCTGACTTGCCAGCCAGGGCCTTCTTCTTTGAAAATGACAACGTAACTATTCCGGAAGTAAAAAAAACCCGGCGTGTTTTTGTGGCAGAGAAAGTTGATTCAGGAGCCAGAAAGCGTAACATTACTTATAAAACAAAACCAGTGTTCTTAAGACCAGGCAATTATCGAATTAAAATTGCAGAAGGCCCTTACATCTGGTGGAAAAGCATTACTATTGGCAAAGAGACTACTGAACTTGAATTGAACTTTCTGCAGAATGCCAAACGAAATCTTACTATTCATGCAAGAAGTTTTGATGGCGTTAACGGCAAGGAAATTACTTCAAAAACAAAATTTCAGATTCAGGTGAATAATAATTGGGTTGATCTTTCTTCGATTGAACCGGATACTTTGCGCACTGGTACTGTATGGCGCATAAAAGCGGTTTGTCCTGACTACTATGATGAATATTTTAGTTTGCGCTTAGACTGGTACCAGGATGAACTTTTTGTTAATTCCATGCTCCAGCGAAAGTAAAAGATAAAGTTTTGTTAAGAATGCAAAAAAATTGATTTTATGGGAAAAATTTATTAAATTATATATATGAGTAAGAAAATTTCAGATTTATTTGAAGAAGCCGTTCAGGAAGTTAGAGAACAGATTTTACAGGCGGCAGGCCAGACTGAATTGCCGGAAGACGATGATTCAAATGGAAATAAAGAGAAAGGAAAAAAATCAAAAGGTGGGGATATTGTCCCAATAGAAGACCAGCTGCCAAATAAATTGTATATTATTCCTCTTTCGGGACGTCCAATTTTCCCGGGGATTTTTACACCCATTATGCTGCATTCCGAAGAAGATAAAAAGGTGCTGGAAAAGGCATACGACGAAAATGGTTTTATCGGTATGTGTCTTTTAAAGAACGATGTTGAATCTCCTGTTGCCTCTGATCTTTATGCTGTTGGTACGGTTGCAAGAATTGTTAAAAAAATCAACCTTCCTGATGGTGGAATTAATGCATTTGTTTCTACTGTAAAGCGTTTTAAAATCCGGAAAGTTTTGAATGCAGAAAAAGAAATTTGTGTTGCAGTTGATTATCTGGAAGAAACTAATGATACTTCGTTTGAAGTAAAAGCATTAAACCGTGCTCTTCTTAGTGAGATGAAGGAAATTTCGGAAAATAATCCTTTGTTTAATGAAGAGATGCGCACTAATATGATTAATATTGACCACCCTGGTAAAATTGCAGACTTTGTGGCTAGTATTCTTGATATTGATAAAAACGAACAGCAGAAAGTTCTGGAGCAGCTTGATGTTCAGAAACGCCTTGAACAGGTGATGGTTTACATTAAGAAGGAACAGGAAATTCTTAAAGTTCAGAAAAAGGTTCAATCCGACCTTAATGAGAAAGTAGAAAAAAGTCAGCGTGAATATTTTCTTCGGGAAGAACTTAAAAAGATTCAGAGTGAACTTGGTATTGCCAGCGATGGTAAAAGCAGCGACTATCAGAAGTTTAAAGAAAAAATCCAGAGTTTTAAATTTGAAGGCGAAATTAAAGAAGCAGTTTACAGCGAGTTAGAAAAATTCAACTTAATGGATCCTCAGTATCCGGACTATATGGTAAGCCGCAACTACCTTGAACTTGTTTGCGCTCTTCCATGGCTTGATGATACAGATAAAGTTGAATACAATCTGGAAAATGCAAAGAAAATTCTTGATAACGACCACTACGGCCTTGATGATGTTAAGAAACGCATCCTGGAATTTTTAAGTGTCAGAAAACTCAGAAAAGACAATAAAGGTTCAATTATTATTCTTGTGGGACCTCCTGGTGTTGGAAAAACAAGTGTTGGTAAAAGTATTGCCGCCAGTATGAATAAACCTTTCTACCGTTTTAGTGTTGGTGGAGAACATGATCAGAGTTCAATTAAAGGCCACCGCAGAACTTATGTTGGTGCTATGCCTGGAAAGATTATTGAAGGTTTAAAGATTACAAAAAGCAAAAGTCCTGTGTTCATGATTGATGAAGTAGACAAAATGAACGCCAGTGCTCAGGGTGATCCAAGCAGTGCTCTTCTTGAAGTATTGGATCCTGAACAGAATGTTACTTTCCGTGATACTTACCTTGATTTGCCTTTTGATGTAAGCAACGTCCTGTTTATATTAACTGCCAATTCTCTTGATACAATTCCTAGTCCCCTTTTGGATAGAGCAGAAATCATTCAGCTTAGCGGTTACATTGATCAGGAAAAAATGGAAATTGCCAAAAAATATCTTGTTCCAAAAAACTGTGAGAAAAACGGACTTAAAAAGAATCAGGTAAAATTTACAAATTCTGCTTTAAGTCTTATTGCTACAGAATATGCAAGGGAAGCTGGTGTTCGTAATTTTGAAAAATGCATAGATAAAATCAACCGCAAGCTGATTTATGAAACAATGACCGGTTCGGGAAATGATGGTAATATTTCTGATAAATTTACTGTTGATGTTCCAGAAGTTCGTAAATATCTTGGAAAGCCTGTTTTTGATGAAAGTCAGATTAAAGTTGCCAGTGTTCCTGGAACTGCCATTGGTCTTGCATGGACAAGCATGGGGGGAGATACTCTTTTAATCGAAAGCATTTCTTTTGCCAGTGAAAAAGCCGGTGGTTTGCAGCTTACAGGACAGATGGGTGATGTTATGAAAGAAAGCGCCCAGATTGCCATGAACTGGGTTAAACAGTATGCAGTGAACAATAAAATTAAAGAACCGGAATGGTTTGAAAAAAATATTATTCATCTTCATATTCCAGAAGGAGCTACTCCAAAGGACGGCCCTAGTGCAGGTATTACTATGGCTACAACTTTAATTTCTCTTCTTACTGGTAAAACAATTAAAAAGAATCTTGCCATGACTGGTGAATTAAGCCTTACAGGTCAGGTGCTGCCAATTGGTGGGCTTCGTGAAAAAACAGTAGCTGCCAAACGCAATGGAATTAAAACAATTATTATTCCTTATGCAAATGAACGGGATCTGGAAGAAATTCCAGAGCATGTAAAAAAGGGAATTACTTTTAAGCCTGTAAAAAATGTGCTTGAAGTAATTGAACTTGCATTTTAGGAGTGTAAGATAAAACCGCTAAAATAGCGCGGCTTTATCTTACCTAAAGT
>JAEDJS010000086.1 GCA_016296205.1 Treponema sp.
AATATGGCTGAACTAAAGAAAAAACTGGTTCCAGACTGGCAGTAACTGCTACCTGAGATTTTTTTGCAAAATCATTACATGATGCAAAAACAAACAGACTTAATATAAAAGTCAACATAAAGCGAATAACATTTTTCATTATAATCTCCTATAAGAAAATAGAGGGGTTACCAATTGTATTATAATGCAACCAGGATTGATTGTCTAGGATTTCACGAAATTTCACAAAATTTCACAAAATTTGTGATTTTTTTATTGTTTTTTTGTTCCGTTCCCAAAATGCCAGTCTTTTTTAAATTCAACTTGACCTTAATGATTTTTTTTACTAGAATAAATTTCACAACAGACAGTTCGAGATTCCATCCTGTCTTAAATCAAAACTAGGAGAAAAATATGTTTCCATTTATTAATGAGGTGCTTCTTGTTGCCTCAATCTTTGTAATTTATTCAATTGTTCTTGCCTCTCTGGCAATCTTCCGTGAAAAAGGCCTGTACTTAATGACAATTATTTGCACTATTGCTGCAAATATTGAAGTTCTTATTCTTGTAAACGCTTTTGGTATGGAAATGACATTGGGTAATGTTCTTTTTAGTGCTATGTTCCTTACAAGTGATATTGCCAGTGAACTTTACGGTAAAAAAGTGGCAAAAACTACTGTCCTTCTGGGAATTGCAGCTAATATCATTTTCTTAATCATAAGTCAGAGCTGGATGCTTTATGTTCCTAACGAAAATGATTTTGCCCACGGAGCAATTAAAACTGTATTCAGCAACACTCCAAGACTGATTATTGCCAGCCTTAGTGTTTATGTTGTGTGCCAGCTTTTTGATGTCTGGGCTTACCATAAATGGTGGGAATTTACTACAAAAAAATTCGGGGATTCAAAAAAATTCCTGTGGCTGCGCAACAATGGATCAACTCTTATTTCTCAGCTGATTAATACTGTTCTGTTTAATTTTGCGGCTTTTCTGGGAACATACAGCATTGGAACTATTATCTCGATTATTATTTCATGCTACGTTATCTTTATAATCACAGCACTGGCAGACACTCCATTTGTTTATCTTGCCAGGTTGATTCATAACAGGCAGCTAAAAATTGAAAAAATCCTTCCTTAAAGGCTGATTATTACTGTTTAATTTTATCTGTTCTTCTATCTGTTCTTTAGTCCACATTTTCTGACTTCCAATTCCCGGACATGTTCTGCCGCATTCCTGCCACATTTCCTTACTTCCGCAAAGCCAGTCCCACCAGGGATAAGTTGAACACTGAACAGGCCTTGCATCATACATAGAACACCCGTCTTTCCAAAGTATACATCTGTACTGTTTATCTTCCTGCAAAGCCAGAACTTCGTTGCCGTCTGTATACATTACCCATCTGCAGTATTTTTTGATAAAATCAACATAATTAGTTTTAGAAAATTCACAGAGACGTGCTAAATCTTCCAGCGAAAGATAAACAACACCAGGACCATTCCCACAACACCAGGAACACTGTTTGCATTGAAATTCTAAACCTTTTTCGTAAAATTTCTCCATAAAAAAAAACACCCTTATTCAAAAACTTCTTGCAGATTTACACCCAATAGTTTATAATATTGTGATAATTTTACTATTATATAGTAGATTAAATATAGGAGATTCAAATGAAAAAATCAACACTTGTTATTGCCGCTGTTTCTATGATGGCTGCAATGTTTACTTCTTGTACTAAGAAATCAGCAGACAAAATTCCAACAATCGGAATTATCCAGCTGGTAGAACATGTTGCTCTTGATGCAAACTGCAAAGGCTTTATTGATGGTCTTGCCGAAGAAGGATTTATTGACAAACAGACTGTTAATATCGACTTTCAGAACGCTCAGGGTGAACAGGCAAACTGTGTTACAATTGCACAGAAATTTGTAAACAACCGGGCAAACCTTATTTTTGCTATTGCTACTCCAGCAGCTCAGGCAGCCGCTAACCTTACAAAGAAAATTCCAATTGTTGTTTCTTCTGTAACAGATCCAGAAAGTGCAAAGCTTGTTAAATCAAATTCAATGCCGGGAACAAATGTTACAGGTACATCAGATCTTACTCCTTGTGCAGCACAGATTAATCTTCTTAAAACTCTTGTTCCAGATGTAAAAAATGTTGGTATGCTTTACTGCTCAAATGAACAGAACTCATACTTCCAGATTGCTCTTGCAAAGGCTGAATGCGACAAATTGGGAATCAGCTACACAGATTACACAGTTTCAAGCACAAATGAAATCCAGCAGGTAGTTCAGAGTGCAGTTGGAAAAGTTGATGCAATTTATTCTCCAACAGACAACATGATTGCTTCTGCAATGATTAACGTAGCTCAGGTTACAACACCAGCAAAAATTCCAGTTATCGTTGGTGAAGAAGGTATGTGTGCAAACGGTGGTCTTGCAACTTACGGTCTTAACTACTACGAACTTGGTAAACAGACTGCAAAAATGGCTGCAAAAATCCTCAGAGGTGAATCTGAACCAAAAGATATGCCAATTGAATATCTTTCAACCTGCAACCTTACAATCAACGAAGAAGTTGCAAAATCAATTGGAATTACAATTCCAGAAGAGCTTAAATAATTATTAAAAAACACAGATAGTTCCCTGCATTTTGCGGGGGATTATCTATAATACAAAAAATTGTTCAGGACAAATTGATGGCTATTTTATTTGCAATTGAAGGCGCTGTTTCTCAGGGTGTTCTCTGGGGAATAATGACATTAGGCGTCTACCTTACTTTTAGAATTCTTGATATTGCCGATCTTACAGTTGACGGCAGCTTTGCAACAGGCGGTGCCATAAGTGCTGTTTTACTTGTTGCCGGATGGAATCCATACTTAACACTTCTAATTTCTTTTTTTGTCGGGATGATAACAGGCCTTGTAACAGGCTTTATGAATACAAAATTAAAAATTCATGTTCTGCTTGCTTCTATTCTCACACAGATTGCACTTTACTCAGTTAACATCCGCATCATGGGAAAAGCAAACATTCCTCTTCTTGGTGTTGAAACCTGCATGAGCAAACTAACAAAAATTTTGCCTGACTGCACAGTTACAACAACATCCCTTATTATTGGTGTTGTTTTTGCTGCAATTGTAATTGCAATTATGTACTGGTTCTTTGGAACAGAGCTTGGCAGTGCAATCCGTGCAACTGGTAACAACGAAAAAATGGTTCGTGCTCTGGGTGTAAATACAGACACTATGAAAATTCTTGGTCTTGCATTAAGCAATGGTCTTGTTGCTTTAAGTGGTGCCCTTGTTGCTCAAAGTCAGGGATACGCCGATGTTCAGATGGGTGTTGGAACAATCGTTATTGGTCTTGCTTCTATTATCATTGGTGAAGTAATTTTTGGCAAAAGATTTGGCATGTGGTGGACTTTAATTGCAGTTGTTCTTGGTTCAATCATTTACAGAATCGTAATTGCAGTTGTTCTTCAGCTGGGGTTAAAATCAACAGATCTTAAACTTCTTACAGCTCTTATCGTTGCAATTTCACTTAGCGTTCCTGTTTTTAAGCAGAAACTGTTTAAGAAAAAAATTGCTCCGGAACCAGAAGAAAATACAAGACATTCAAATGTAATTGATATTCACAAGGAAAAAGATTCAGAAAAACTCCAGGGGGAAAACTAAATGCTGGAAATCAAAAATGTTTCAAAGACTTTTAACCCTGGGACAATTACAGAAAAACGGGCTCTTCACAATGTTAATCTTAAGATTGAAGATGGTGATTTTGTTACAGTTATTGGTGGAAACGGTGCCGGGAAAAGTACTCTCTTAAATCTCATTGCTGGTGTTCACTTTACAGATTCTGGTTCAATTACTCTAGACGGAGTTGATATGACCCGCATGCCGGAATTCAAGCGTGCAAAATATCTGGGCAGAGTATTCCAGGATCCAATGATGGGAACTGCCGGAAACATGGAGATTGAAGAAAATCTTGCAATGGCTTACCGCCGCGGAAAAAAACGCACACTTTCCTGGGGAATCAAAAAAAGCGAAAAGGCAGGTTATGTTGAAGCTCTTAAACTTCTTGACCTTGGACTTGAAAACAGAATGCACTCAAAAGTTGGGCTTCTTAGCGGTGGTCAGAGACAGGCCCTTACACTTCTTATGGCAACTTTGCAGAAACCAAAACTTCTTCTCCTTGATGAACACACAGCAGCTTTAGACCCAAAAACTGCAAAAAAAGTGCTTGAACTTACAGAAGAATTCATTAAAAAAGATAAACTTACTGCATTTATGGTTACTCACAACATGAATGATGCAATACGCTACGGAAACCGCCTTATTATGATGAAGGAAGGCAACGTAGTTTATGATGTTCGTGGAGAAGAAAAAAAGAACCTTACCGTAAAAGATTTGCTGGAAAAATTCAGCATTATTAACGGCAATGAAGGTGCTAACGATAGAATGCTTTTATCATAAGATTTAAACATAAAAAAAGGGGCTGTCCCAAAAGTATTAAGCCTCTGTCATTCCGGACCTGATCCGGAATCTCTTTTGATGAGATCCTGAAACGAGTTTCAGGATGACAATGGTTGATGTCATTCCGGACCTGATCCGGAATCTCTTTTGATGAGATCCTGAAACGAGTTTCAGGATGACAATGGTTGGTGTCATTCCGGACCTGATCCGGAATCTCTTTTGAT
>JAEDJS010000034.1 GCA_016296205.1 Treponema sp.
AATCAGAATACCACATTTCAGATATTTATATCATGACATCTGGATTCAGGATCTCTTTTGCAAAGGGCTTACGGATCAAGTCTGGAATGACGGTGTGTGAGATTCCGGATCAGGTCCGGAATGACAAATTCTTTTGGGACAGCCCCATTGCAAATAGTTTATCTAAAATCAATTTTAATATCTTTCTACTGTACCGTTGGAATTAGAAACAAAGGCTGTTGGATTCAACTTTGTAAAGAAACCAACTTCCACAACGCCAACGATTTTGTTTATTATTTCTTCCATTTTTACAGGATCAACTGGCTGTTCCCAAACACAATCCAGAATCATGTTTCCATTGTCTGTGATTACAGGTCCGCATTTTTTAACGCCTTCCCGGAGTGTGCATTTTGCTCCCAGTTTTTCTAACTCATTTTGAACAGGAATTCTTGCTTCTCCAATAACTTCAACTGGAAGGGGAAATTTTGTTCCGTGGTTTGCAACTTTTTTGCTTTCGTCTGCAACGATTGCGTAATATGTAGAATTGTATGCAACGATTTTTTCACGGAGAAGAGCGGCTCCACCACCTTTGATTAATGTGTTGCGGTAAGTTCCATTTTCCAGAACAGAACAAATTTCATCGGCACCGTCAATTGTAAGATCAAGATGACCGTTAATCACCTTGTCGTTCATTGAATAAACCGGGATTCCCAGTTCTTCGCAGCAGATCTGAGTCTGGAAGCTTGTTGGAACAGCTTTAATGTCTTTAAGTGTTCCGTCTGCAATGCGTGAGGCAAGTCTTTTTACTGCTGGAATTGCTGTGCTTCCTGTTCCAAGCCCGATTTTCATTCCGGAAAAAATTTTTCCTTCTTCAATCAAAGTGTCAATTGCGGTTTTGCCAACAAGTGTTTTAAGTTCGCTCTGAGTCATTTATTTTGTTTCTCCTTCTAGTGAAATTCCTGTAAAATGTTTGAATTGTAAATATCCCTGATATTTGAGCATGTTGAATCCGTTTAATGTTCGGCATCCGGCCTGCTGAGCGTGCACCATTAATGGAGTAGTGGCTGGTGTGTAGACAATATCAATAACACTTTCATGGCCGTTAAAATCGTAGAAATAAAGGGGATCATTTTCTGCTGTTACCGGCAGAGTTGCATTCATGCCAATTGATGTTGTCTGGATTATAATGTCTGAGTATTTTTGCAGAAGCTGGCTGCTTGTTGTGTTAAGTGGTGCAAATTTAAATCCGTATTTGTCTGCAAGACTTTTTGCTTTTGTAACTGTACGGTTAAAAACACAGGCCTTTCCTTTAAGGTGTTTTACGGCGTAGCACACTGCTTTTGCAGCACCACCGGCACCAATAACAGCAACTTTTTTGCCCCGTAAATTCTTTTTGCCAATGAACTCAAGGAGTGAGCGTTCAAATCCTGGAGCGTCTGTGTTGTATGCACGCCAGTGTTCGTCTTTTTTTACGATTGTGTTTGCGGCTCCAATATCCCGGACTGTTTCGTCCTGGTCTGCTACATAAGTTAAGAGGTTTTCTTTGTGTGGAACTGTTACAGAAAGACCTTCCATTCCTACTTCGTTGGCAAAAGTTAAAGCTTCACGGATTTTTTCTGCTTTTACCGGAATGTAGACTGCATTCAATCCAGTTTTTTCGTAACCGGCATTGTGAATCTGAGGGCTTGATGTGTGAGTTAAAGGCCATCCTGTTATTCCAAAAATCTTTGTATTTTCGTCAATCTTTTTAAAGTGGTAAAGATCATTTAATTCATTTGGAGTAATGTGGAAAATTCCGTTTGTGTTATGAATAGTTTCTTCTGCGGAACAATATGTAAGGTAGTTCCCAAGCTTTGTAGAAAGAATACGGCTTGGAAGTCCTAACGGTCCCATAGCAATAAGAATGTGATTGTTGTCTTTAAGGTTTTTTGCTTCTCTAAAAAGTTGAGTAACATCGTCCAGTGTTTTTGGCATAAAAGCAATTTTTGGAATTTCAAAATTATTGCGGCTCAATTCTTCCATTCGGTTTGCAAGACCTGTAACTGGTTTTTCCATGTCGTGGTAACTTCTGATGATTTTTGTTCCAAAAGCAAGAGCGGCGTCCTGTAATGAAGAAACGTGATAATCTTCTTCAAAGTCAATGTAAGCAAAATTATTTTTTGGATCAGGGGAGGCCATTGCAAGAGCTTTAGAAAAAATAATCGTTCTGCTGCTTTCTCCTCCATCGTAAAGACCGCCGTCGCATCTTCTGCGGATTGTTAAAATTGTTGGCACTCCTACAAGACCAGGAAATTTGCGGACTGCTAACTGTTCACTTCTGTCCAGGTAGTCACAGCGTAATTCAACAATATCAATTTTGTCCCGGTATTTGTTAACAAGAGCAATGTCTTCCTCTAAGGTTGAGCCTGTAAGTGTAAGACATATTTTTGAACGTTCCATAAAAAGTGCCCCTTTTATTTTTTGCCATTTTAGTTTAAAGTTAAATGGATTATATAAAATTTTTGAAAATTTATAAAGATGGAACAGTAAAGGAACAGTAAAGGATTTGCAGATGGATTCAATTAGTCAGACAGTCAGCGATTTTAATAACGAAGAAGAAATTCCACCAGTTGGACCCAAAACAGCACTGGTTAGCATAATTGGTCGGCCAAGTGCAGGTAAATCAACTTTCCTGAATACAGCCAGTGGAGAAAAAATCAGCATTGTTTCCAGTGTTCCTCAAACTACAAGAAATGCTATCCGGGGAATTGTTAATACAAGTCTTGGCCAGATTGTTTTTGTTGATACGCCGGGCCTTCACGAAAGCGAAAAGAAATTCAACTTAAAGCTTACAGATATTGCCCGTGAACAAATAGAAGAAAGTGATGCAATTCTGTATTTGATTGATACAACCCGTCCTTGTGGTGATGAAGAAAGTTTGATTCAAAATATGGCCTTTCCTTATAAAGAAAAACTTGTAATTGGTCTTAATAAAATTGATGATCCTAAAAGCAATGTTGATGAAGCAATGTTTTTTATTAACGACAAAATGCCGGGGTTCCCTAAAGAAAGAATTTTTAAAATCAGTGCAAAGGATGATACGAATATCAATGATGTTCTGCGCTCTCTTTATGATCTGGCTCCAGTTGCACCTCACTTGTACCCGGAAGAATTTTATACTGATCAGGAAGTTGAATTCCGTATTGCAGAAATTATTCGTGAACAGGCAATCAACAGGCTTCAGCAGGAATTACCTCATGCAATTTACATCAATGTGCAGGATATGGAAATGAAGTCGCCTAATCACCTGGCCGTTAGAGCTTTTATCTGTGTTGAACGTGACAGCCAGAAAGGTATTGTGATTGGAAAAGGTGCTCAGATGATTAAAACTATTCGCGTAGAAAGTATTAAAGAGTGCCGGAAAATTTTTCCTTATCGTGTAGATCTTGATCTGCAGGTAAAGGTTGATAAAAACTGGCGCCAGAAGGACCATGTTTTAGACAAGCTGTTAAAATAATACAAATAATACAAATAGTAGAATTTTCCGTAATTCTGTGATATAATAAGCCGTTATGGAAAATTTAAATACTTATCCTGGAAAACCATTTCCACTTGGCACTGATGTTAAGTGTGATGGTGTTAATTTTTCGGTTTTTAGCAGAAACGGAACTTCGGTTACAATTGATTTTTTTCACAATTCTGATGATATAGAACCATTTGCAAGTGTTAATCTTGATCCAAAAATTAATAGAACTGGCGATCTTTGGCACGTGTTCGTAAAGGGAATTCAACCTGGAACTCTTTATCTTTATAAAGTTGACGGACCTTTTGAACCAGCCCAGGGACACAGATTCAATAAACATCAATATTTGCTTGATCCTTATGCAAAAGCAATTACTCCTGTAAGTCTGTTTATGAATCTTCCGCCGGCTTATGTTACACCAGTTGATAAGCTGGACATTGAACTTTCAAAAAACAGAAAATTTGCAAAATTTCCAAAGTGTGTTGTTGTTAGTGACGATTTTGACTGGGAAGGTGATAAGCCAATTAACCGTCCAATGAAAGACACAATTATTTATGAAACTCATCTTAAAGGCTTTACAGCCGGCAAGGGGAACGGTGTAAGCTGTCCTGGAACTTACCATGGATTTATGGAACGGCTGCCATATCTTAAGGATCTGGGAATTACAGCAGTTGAACTTATGCCCATTGAAGAATTTGATGAGTTTGAAAATACCAACGTAAATCCCCGCACTGGTGAACGCATGGAAAACTATTGGGGCTACAGCACAATGAGTTTCTTTGCACCAAAAGCAAATTTTGCCGCAGATAAAACTCCTGGGGGATGTGTCCGTGAGTTTAAGCAGTTGATTAAAGAAATGCACAAAAATGGAATAGAAGTAATTCTTGATATTGTTTTTAATCACACTGCAGAAGGCAATGAACACGGTATTACTTTTGGTTTCCGTGGTTTTGATAATACACTTTATTATCTTCTTGTAGACAGTAATAAAGAATACTACATGAATTTCTCTGGTTGCGGAAATACTGTTAACTGTAATCATCCGGTTGTGCGCCAGTGGATTATTGATTGTCTGCGTTACTGGGTACTTGAATATCATATTGACGGATTCCGTTTTGACCTTGCTACAATTCTTTCAAGAAGTCAGCAGGGATATCTTATTAACTTCCCTCCAGTTTTGAATGCAATTAACGAAGATCCTGTTCTGGCAAAAACAAAAATCATTGCAGAACCTTGGGATGCTGCCGGTGGTTATCAGGTTGGATGGTTCCCTGGTGGAAAGCGCTGGGCAGAATGGAATGACCGCTACCGTGATGATATGAGAAGATTCTGGCGTGGTGATGAACACATGTCTACTGCTGCTGCAACTCGTTTTAGTGGTTCCAGTGATATTTATTCTGGTTCCGGAAGAAAACCATGGAACAGCGTAAACTATATTACAAGCCACGACGGTTTTACACTTAACGATCTGGTAAGTTATAATTCAAAGCATAATGAACAGAACGGCGAAAACAATCGTGACGGTACAGACAACAATAACAGCTACAATTACGGTTATGAAGGAGCAACAGCAAATCCTGCTATAGAAAGAATTCGTACACAGCAGATTAAAAACTTTTTGCTTTCACTTTTAATTTCTCAGGGAACACCAATGCTTTTAGGCGGTGACGAAATGAGAAGAGGTCAGCAGGGTAATAATAATGCTTACTGTCAGGATAATGAAATCAGCTGGTTTGACTGGAACAATGCCGGCATTAACGGAAAGCTTCTGATGTTTACAAAACGTGCTATTGCTTTGCGAAAGAATCATGCTGTTTTTAGACGGGAAAATTTCTTTAGCGGACAGAAAGAAAATGGTGTAAGTGATATTCAGTGGGTTGGCCCTGATGGAAGTAATCCGGACTGGGAAAAACTTTCACGGTTCCTGGCTTTTAGACTTGGTGGTGCCTGCGCAAAAAATGAAGACGGAAAACAGGATAATGATTTTTATGTTGCTGCAAACACAGACAAGCATGACGTAAACTGCCAGCTTCCAACTTTGACAGACGGAAAAAAATGGTACAGAGTTGCAGACACATCAATTGATGCAGAAGATTCAATTTGTGAAGAAGGCAAGGAAGAATTGCTTCATGCACAGAGCAGATATATTGTTCCTGGAAATTCACTTGTTGTTTTAATTGCAAGATAAGGAGTGTAAGATAAAACCGTTAAAATTGCGCGGCTTTAGTTTAAAATTTTATGGGAGATTTAAAAATGGAATTTGATGCAAAGCTTTTTAGAGAAAATTTAACTGCCCGTCTTAGACGACAGTACGGAAAGGATATTTCACAGGCAAATAAGCATGATCTGTTTGACGCAGTAAGTGCCAGTGCCCTTGAAATCATTATGCCAAACTGGATGGAAACTCGCCGTACATATGAATCTAAACCAACAAAACAGTTGTATTATTTAAGCGCAGAATTTCTTATGGGACGTGCGTTGAGCAATAACCTTATTAATGCTCAGATTAAAGAACAGGTAGAAGAAGTTCTCAAAGGTTTTAGTGTTGATTACGATATAATAGAAGATGAAGAACCTGATGCTGGTTTGGGCAACGGTGGTCTTGGTCGTCTTGCGGCTTGTTTTTTGGATTCTCTTGCAACATTGCAGTATCCTGGAAACGGTTATGGTATCCGCTATCAGTATGGTATGTTTGAACAGCATATCGAAAACGGATATCAGGTTGAATATCCGGACAACTGGTTAAAACACCGGGATCCATGGGAAGTAAAAAGAAGCGATCTTAGTGTTACTGTAAAATTTGGTGGAGAAATCAAATACGGAAAAACTCCAGACGGACAGGATAGATTTTATGTTGTAAATGCGGAAGAAGTAACTGCAACTCCTTATGATATGCCGGTTGTAGGGTACGGAAACAATACTGTAAACACTCTGCGTTTGTGGCAGGCAACAAGTCCAGATGGTTTTGATTTGCAGCTTTTTAATGACAGTCAGTATAATCGTGCGGTAGAAAAACAGAATTCAGCAGAAAATATCAGCCGTGTTCTTTATCCCAATGATAATGGTCCACAGGGAAAAATTCTCCGACTTAAGCAGCAGTACTTCTTTACAAGTGCCAGTTTGCAGGATTTGATTCATCACTTTGTTTCTAATGTTGGAACTGATTTTTCTAAATTTCCGGATTATCATGTAATTCAACTTAATGATACTCATCCTGTTGTTGCTATTCCAGAACTTATGCGCATTCTTATTGATGAATACAATGTAGGCTGGGATGAATCATGGGAAATTGTAAAGAAAACTTTTGCTTATACAAACCATACAATTCTTGCAGAAGCTTTGGAAAAATGGCAGATTGATATTTTCCAGGGATTGCTTCCTCGCATTTACCAGATTGTTGAAGAAATCAACAGACGGTTTATGATTGAACTTCAGGAAAAATTTCCAGGAGATTACAGAAAGCAGAACCACATGAGCATTATTCACGATGGTAAAGTTTACATGGCATGGCTTGCAATTCATACTTGCTTTAGTGTTAATGGTGTTGCAGAGCTTCATACAGAACTTCTTAAAACTCAGGAGCTTAAAGACTGGGCTTCTATATATCCGGAAAAATTTAATAATAAAACAAATGGTGTTACTCAGAGACGATGGCTTTTGAGCAGTAACCCTGAGCTTTCAAAATGGATTACAGACAGAATCGGTCATGGTTGGGAAGTAAATCTTGAACAGCTTAAAGAACTGGAAAAATTCATAAATGACGATGCAAGTTTGCAGCAGCTTATGGAAATTAAATATCATAACAAGCAGCGTCTTGCAGAATATCTTAAAGTAAATCAGAATGAATTTATTGATCCGGAAAGTATTTTTGATGTTCAGGTTAAGCGTCTGCATGAATACAAACGGCAGCTCCTTAATGTTTTGCATATTATGTATCTTTACAACAAGATTATTTCTAATCCAAGTTATAATGGTCCGTCAAGAACTTTTATTTTTGGTGCAAAAGCAGCCAGCGGTTACAGACGTGCAAAATCAATTATTAAGTTGATTAACAGCGTTGCAGACAGAGTAAACAGCGATAGAAGAGTATGCGGAAAATTAAGAGTTGTTTTTGTAGAAAATTATCGTGTAAGTGCAGCAGAAAAAATTATTCCGGCAGCAGATGTAAGTGAACAGATTTCAACTGCAGGTCTCGAAGCCAGTGGTACAAGCAACATGAAGTTTATGATGAACGGTGCTTTGACTATTGGAACAATGGACGGTGCAAATATAGAAATTGTTCAGGAAGCAGGAAAAGAAAACGCATTTATTTTTGGTCTTACTAGTGATGAAATCCTTGAAATCAACAAGGAACACAACTACAATCCTCAAAAATATCTGGAACGTTGTCCTGAACTTGCAAAGGTTATTAATCAACTGGTAGACGGAACATACGATGAAAGCCGCCAGCTGTTCCGTGAGCTTTATGACAGTCTTGTTTATGGAATCGAAGGCCAGCGTCCAGACCCATTCTATGTTCTTGCCGACTTTGAAAGTTACGTGGAAAGTCAGAAACAAATTGAAGAAGCTTACCGCCAGAGAAAAGTATGGGCTCAGAAAGTTCTTAAAAATATTGCCAATAGTGGGAAATTTACAAGCGACAGAACAATCGAAGAATATGTAAACGATATCTGGCACCTGGAAAAAATTCAAATTAAATCAAAAGATTCCAAGGCTTCAAAATAATGACTGATAAAAGTAAAATTATTCTCTCCAGTGTGGGGTTGGTAATTACTGCCGCCATCTGGGGGTTTGCATTTGTTATTGTAAAAGATTCACTTAATGATGTGGGACCTGTCTGGATGATGGCATTCAGATTTACCATTGCCAGTATCTTATTTTCTATTGTATTTGTAAAGAAATTTTCAAAACTGAATAAGACTACTTTGTTCCATGGAGCACTTCTTGGATTCTGGATTTTTGCGGCTTATGCTTTCCAGACAATCGGATGTAATTATACAACGGCCGGTAAAAATGCTTTTCTTACGACAATTTATGTAATTCTTGTTCCTCTTATTGCCTGGCCTGTATATAAAAGACGGCCAAAATGGTATGTTGCTCTGGCTGCAATTTTGAGTATTACAGGAATTGGGCTTTTGGCTTTGCAGAAAGGTGAAGATTCAATTTTATCTATGAATGTTGGCGATGTGCTTACACTTATCTGCGGAATTTTTTATGCTGTCCATATTGTATGCGTAGAAAAATTCAACATCAGCGAAGACCCCATTCTCCTAACATGCCTTCAGTTTATATTCAGTGCAATTTTTAGCTGGATGATGGCTCCAGTTTATGATGGTGCAATGCCGGTGCATGTGTTTAAAGACAGTCACGTAATTTTAAGCATGATGTATCTTGGTGTTTTTAGCACAATGATTGCGTTTATGCTTCAGAATATTGGGCTTAAATTTGTTCCCGGACCATTGGCCAGTCTGTTTATGAGTCTGGAAAGTGTTTTTGGTGTATTGTTCAGTGCAATTTGTCTTGGCGAAAAATTAACCGGCAGAATGTATCTTGGCTGTGTGTTGATTTTTGCTGCCATTGTAATTGCCGAAGTATTGCCAGGGTTAAAAAAAACGAATACTTAATAAGGATGTGGTCTAATTTAATGGCTTGGGGGACAAACAGCACATTAATTCTTTTCAAAACATTCAATAATTTTTTCTGCGGCGTTTTCACCGTCCATTGCGGAACTTACAATTCCTCCGCTGTACCCTGAACCTTCGCCGCAAGGAAAAAGATTTTTTACAGCAACACATTCGTAAGTTTTATCATCTCTTTTAATTCTTACAGGTGTGCTTGTTCTTGTTTCACTGGCAATAAGAAGTGCCTGGTCGCTGATAAATCCTTTCATTAAATTATTAAACTGCCGGAATCCTGGAATAAGTCTTTTAGTCAACTGTTCCGGGAACCACTTAGCAATGTTGCTGGAAACAATTCCCGGTGTATAACTTGTTCTTGGCAATTCTGAACTTAATTTGCATTCTAAAAAATCTTTTAAAAGCTGAGCCGGAGCCTGCTGTTTGCTGCCGTTCTGGTATGTAAGCTCTTCCAGCCATGTTCTCCATAACAGACCTTTGATTTCTTTTGTGCCTGCCTGCTCTGCTTTTTGTTCAAACTCCTGGGGAATATCTTGGGGCCGTGTTTCTACAACAATTGCAGCATTACTCCACAAACTGTTTCTGGCAGCCGCACTCATTCCGTTTACTACAATCTGATTAGGTCCAGTTGCGCTGGGAACAACAAATCCCCCGGGACACATACAGAAGCTGTAAACTCCACGATCTTCCTGCTGGCATGTTAATCTGTATTCGGCAGCGTTCATGTTTTTTGCGTTGTCTTTATATTGAATTTTGTCTATTATTTCCCGAGGGTGTTCAACTCTCATTCCGACAGCAAAAGTTTTTGCTTCCAGACTTTCCGGAAATTCCTTTGCAAGAATCATGTAAATATCTGTGGCACTGTGACCGGTGGCAAGAATGATTTTATGGGCTGTAAAAATTTTTTCTTCTCCGGTTTTTGTGTTCACTGTTTTTACACCATTGCAAATATTACATGTTGAATATTCCACTGATTTTTGAATGTTAAAAGAAATTACTTTTGTATCAAAATAAATTTCACCCCCTGATTCAATAATAAATTTGTTCATGGAATTAATTATGGCAGGGAGTTTATTTGTTCCAATATGAGGATGAGCGTCTGTGATGATTTTTGGATCGGCTCCAAAATGAGTAAAAATCTGCATAATGCGGCCAACGTTTCCACGCTTGTTGCTTCTTGTATAGAGTTTTCCATCGGAGAAGGTTCCAGCACCGCCTTCGCCAAAACAATAATTAGAGTTTTCATCTACAATGTGTTTTGTGCTTATGGCAGCAATGTCTCTTTTTCTAGTTTGAGTGTCACTTCCTCGTTCAATTATTACTGGTTTGATTCCTTTTTCTAAAAGTTTGAGAGCGGCAAAAATTCCGGCAGGTCCTCCGCCAATAATGATTACGGTTTTTCCTTGAAATTTACTGTTGGCATTTTTTATATTAATCCATTCTGGTAAAAGGTTAGTGTTTGGATCAGGAGCAGGTTCTCCAATGTAAGCAGTGTATTTTAAAAATAATTTTACTTTGCCATGGCGGGCATCAATGGAACGTTTGTTCTGAATAAACTGAACTTCTTTATTGAAAGTATTTATTCCGGATTTTTTTAGTGATTCAAAAAGTTTAGAATTGATTATTGCAGAATTTTTTTCTTCGGCTGGTGTTGCAGTTATTTGAATTTCTTTTACCATAAATTTATTCTATAGGAGATTTAATTTTTTTGCCATAAGTTGTATAATTTTTTTTTATGCAGAAAGTGATTGTTTGTTTTACGGTCCTTGTAGAAAGTTCACCTCAGGCTATTCCGTTAGGAAGTGGGTGTATTGCTTCCAGTTTAAAACAGAGTAAGCTCATAAGTGATAAATATGATGTAGAAATTGTTTCTATTAGCAGGGAAGAAAAAGATTTTAGTGTATCAAAATGTATTGATAAAATTTGCTGCAACAATGAAATCAGTTTTTTTCTTCCAGGTATTTATGTCTGGAACAGATCTGTTATTGAAGAAGTTTGTGCTCAAATTAAAAAACGTTTCCCAAATTGTATAATTATTGGTGGCGGCCCGGAATGTACAGCAAATCCTTTTGGCTTTACAAACATTGATTACGCAGTGGCAGGCCAGGGCGAAGCTGCTTGCCGTGAATTAATAGAACAGTTGATATTGAATCCAGATTTTAAAGGAATAAACATTCAGGGAGTTTATGCAGGCGCCCTTTGCAAAAACTGTAAAAGCAAAGCAGTACCAGGTTTTGCTCTTGCAAAAATTCCTGATTTGCAAAATTTAAGTTCTCCATATTTAGACGGAACACTGGAATTAAAAAAAGAAGGGGGAGCACTTTGGGAGCTTGCCAGAGGTTGTCCATTTAAATGCAGTTACTGTTATGAAAGTAAAGGCGAAAAGAAAATCCATTATTTTCCCCAGCAGCGTCTGGAAAAAGAGCTTGAACTTTTTGCAGCAAAAGAAATCAATCAGGTGTTTGTTCTTGATCCAACTTACAACGCAAATAAAGAACGAGCACTGGAACTTTTAAAGTTAATCAAACAAAAGGCTCCTGGAATATTTTTTTATTTTGAAGCAAGAGCAGAATTTATTGATCGTAATCTTGCCAAAGGGTTTGCGCAGATTCCATGCAGTCTTCAAATTGGATTGCAGTCTTGTGATGAACAGGTTTTGCAGATTGTTCACAGGGGTTTTGATAAGCAGAAATTTTTGCGGGGTGTAAATATTTTAAATCAGGAAGGAGTTAATTTTGGTTTTGATTTGATTTACGGTTTGCCTGGTGACAGTCTTAATGGTTTTAAGAAAAGTATTGATTTTGCATTAGGTTTGTATCCAAATAATCTGGAACTGTTCCCATTAAGTGTGCTGCCTGGAACTGATTTGTATGACAGACGCCATGAGCTTAAAATTCAATTTCTGGAAACTCCACCTTATTCAATTCTTGGTACAGAAAAAATGGGTT
Source organism: Treponema sp. (assembly GCA_016296205.1). GTDB lineage: Bacteria > Spirochaetota > Spirochaetia > Treponematales > Treponemataceae > Treponema_D. The sequence goes on from JAEDJS010000034.1 coordinate 12,066, forward strand.
GTCTGGAACTGGAAAAGGCACGGGTAATTAGTTTTGCAACAAGATTATTTTATACACAGGGTAGAGCCGTTCCATGGTTTAATACTTTATGCAGAAGTTTAAAATGCAGACCAAGCCAGCTTTGTGATGATTTTGCAAAATATCTTGATGACAAAAAAATCAACAATCATTTAGACTGCTCCAATTTTGAATTTGAACGTATTATGGAAATGCAGATTGATTTTGTTAAAGAAAAATTTTTATCAAAAAACATGCAGAAATTATTTTTGCCAATGGAAAATTTAATTAAGTTGAACGGAGCATTTTCGTGTACAGTAAACGACGGTTCAACTCAAACTGTAAATTTAAACTATCACCCTCAGGATCTTTTTAGTGAATATGCCACGGATTTGAATTATTTTGCTAAAAATGTTAGAACTTATAACTGTAAAGTAAAAACATTTGCCGGCAATAATGGTCCGGATTGGAAAATAATAAAATGAAGATAAAAGACAATGGAATTTTAATTTTAGTAATATGTGCACTTCTCTGGAGTATGGGAGGAGTTTTATGTAAGCTTGTTCAATGGGATGGAATCTGCATTAGTGGAACTCGAAGTCTTGTGGCAGGAATTACAATGTGTATTCTTCTTAGAACAAGGCCTGTGGTTTACTGCAAAAATGTTGACCAGCAGACAGGAAAATCAACTTTAAATAAAAAACAGACTTTAAATATGTGGATTGCCGCAATTTGTTATAGTGCCACAATGATTAGTTATGTTGTAGCAAATAAACTTACTTCCAGTGCAAACGCAATTCTTCTGCAATACACAAGTCCGGTGTATATTATTATTTTTGGGCCATGGCTTCTTAAAGAAAAAAACAGGTTGAGTGATTATCTGTGTCTTATTGGTGTGCTCTTTGGAATGGTTTTGTTTTTTACTAATTCTTTAGGCGGAGGAAGCTTTTCTGGAGACATAATTAGTGTGCTTAGTGGAATTACCTGGGGATTCAGTACAATTTTTTTAAGACGAACAGGGGATAAATATTCGTTTAATGCTTTTATTCTTGCTCATATAATTACTTTTCTTGTTTCCCTTCCATTTATTGTAATGAGTATTGCGTCAAATGGAATGGTAAGCCGACTCACTTGTGTTGGAATTCTGATTATGGGAATTTTCCAGATTGGTTTGCCTTCTATTTTATATGCAGCCGGGCTTTCAAAAGTAAGAGCATTAACTGCAAATTTTATTGCAATGATAGAACCAATTATGACTCCAGTGTGGGTTGCGATTTTTGTTGGAGAAAAAATTTACTGGAATACAGTTGTTGGAGGCATTCTTGTAATTGGATGCATTCTCCTGCGATCTGTATTCCAGCATTTTGGAGCAAAGAAAAAATTGTGTTAGCAGTTAGTTTACTGCTTTACAAGGGAATAAATAACGTCAACACATTTATCGATCCCAATTTTTGATGAATCAAGACAAATGTCGTAGTATTTTGCTTCCCCAAATTCTGTGTCTGTGTAATAGGAACAATATTTTTTGCGTTTTTTATCAACTGCAATAACTTGTGCCTGAACTTTCTGCATTGGCATATTACTCATTTTTTCTGACTGAAGTCTCTCTGCTCTCCAGAAAGAGTCTGCCGTAATAAACACGTGGATTGCGTTATCAAATTCTTTTAGAATTGCATTGGCGTTTCTTCCAACAATTACGCATTTCCCATGTTCTGCAATTTTGCGAATAACTTCTTTCTGAGCTGCAAAAAGTTTTTCGTTTAAAGGACGGTTGTAAAAATCAAAAAGACTCTGCCCAAAACCAAAATTTGTTGGAGCTATTTCGTCTTCTATAACACTTTCTGCACCACTGATGCCGGCTTCTTTTGCAGCTTCAAGAATCAGAGCCTTGTCGTAAAATTCCCAGCCAAGTTTTTCGGCAAGACGTTTTCCAATTTCGCCACCACCAGCTCCAAATTCTCGGCTAATAGTAATAATTTTTGTCATACAGTGCCTCCTTTGGTACATGTGAATTATGCAGATTGATTATTACAGAACTTTATCCAGGAAACTCTTTGTGCGTTCATTTTTGGGATTTTTAAGAACTTCTTCTGGAGTTCCTTCTTCGATGATATAACCACCATCCATAAAAATTACTCTGTCTGCAACTTCCCGGGCAAAACCAATTTCGTGGGTAACAACAACCATTGTCATTCCCATGGCTGCCAGTTCTTTCATTACGGCAAGAACTTCACCAACCATTTCTGGGTCAAGAGCACTTGTTGGTTCGTCAAAAAGCATAATGCTTGGGTTCATGGCCAGACTTCTTGCAATTGCAACACGTTGTTTCTGACCTCCGCTAAGTTGAGCAGGATAAACGTCTGCTTTGTCTGCAAGTCCAACACGCTTAAGAAGATTCATTGCATTTTCGTGGGCAGTTGCTTTATTCTGAAGCTTTAATTCAGTTGGAGCGAGAGTAATATTGTTGAGAACTGTCATGTTTGCAAAAAGGTTAAAGTGCTGGAAAACCATGCCGATATTTTCACGGATTTTGTTAAGGTCGGCTTTTTTTGCAGTTATTTCTTCATCGTTTACAATGATTTTCCCGCTTGTTGGAGTTTCAAGGTAGTTCAAGCATCTGAGGAATGTACTTTTTCCACTTCCAGAGGGACCAATGATTACAACTACTTCACCTTCTGTAATTTTGCAGGAAATGTCTTTTAAAACTTCCAGCTGACCAAAATTTTTCTTTAAGTTTTCAACGTTGATTTTTACTTTATCGCTTTTCATTCTGTTTTATTTTCCTTTCGATTTTTTTAGCTGCCTTGCTAAGAATTGTAATAATCACCAGGTAAATAATACCGATGATTGCCCATGTTTCCAAAGATTTAAATGTGTTGCCGGCGATTGTTTTGCCCATGTTTGTAAGTTCAGGATAACCGATGACGCTTAAAATTGATGTATCTTTGAGTGTAATTATGAACTGGTTAATAATAGAAGGAATCATCACCTTAAATGCCTGAGGTAAAATGATTTTTCTCATTGTTGTTCCGTAAGAAAGACCAAGTGAACGGCCTGCTTCCATTTGTCCTTTATCAATACTTTGAATACCGGCTCTGAAAATTTCTGCCATGTAAGCACCACAGTTCATAGACAATGCAATAGTTCCGGCTTTAAGTGCTGGCAGACGATATCCGGTAATCCCTATCATTTTAATTGCCTGGGGAATACCAAAGTAAATAAAAAATGCAAGAACAATAAGAGGAACACCTCGAACTGCATCAACATAAACAGTTCCGATAACATTCAGGATTTTACTTTTACTTACATTACAAAGGGCAAATAAAAGACCGATTAACATAGCAAAAAGAAGTGCCAGAAGAGTTAAAAGGAGAGTGTAGCCTGTAGATCGGATAATTAAATATGAATAATTTTTTAATATATCAAGCATACGTAGATTATAAAGGAAAAAAACGATTGTCGCAACATTAAAAGTTGCCGCAACATTAAAAAGAATAAAAAAGCGCCCTCCGGATTGAAGAGCGCAAAAATTAATAGAAAATTGAATTTAACAATTATTTGAGATATTTGTTAAGAATTTCGTCGTATTTGCCGTTAGCTTTGATATTTGCAAGACCAGCATTGAATTTTTCAATCAATTCCAGGTTGTTGTTATTCATAACAGCCAATCCGTAAGGAGCTTCTGCACCAGACATTCCTTCTGGAATCTTGAGTTTTACACCTTCTTTAATGTTGTTTGCCATAATTGGTGTGTCTTCAAAACATGCAGCACTATTTCCGTTAATAACATCCTGGTACATTGTTGGTGAATCTTCAAATACTGTGATTGTAAAGTTGTATTCATCTTTAAGAGAGTTTGCAAAAGACATACCTGCTGTTCCGTTTTTAACTGCAACGTTTTTGCCTTTTAAATCTTCAAATGAAGCAATTTTAGAATCTTTTGCAACAACTGCAGTCTGTGAAGCAATATAGTAACCATCTGAGAATTTCCATCCAGAAGCTTTTCTTTCGTCGTTGATTGTTGCACCGGCGATAATTGCATCAGCCTGACCAACCTGAACTGCTGTTACTGCTGCATCCCATCCAAGAACCTGCAAATCATAGTTAAATTTCTGATCCTTTGCAATTGCGTTCAAAAGTTCAACATCAATACCAACGAAATCTCCTTTTGCATTAGTGTATTCGAATGGCTTAAAAACTGTATCTGTTGCAACAATCCAGTTTTTACCTTCTCCACCTTTGTAAGAAAGGAAATTTTCTTTAGAAGCTCCATCTTTTTTAGCACATCCAGTAAAAGCAAAAGCCATAGAAAGAGCCAATACTACTGTAATAAGTTTTTTCATATAATCCTCCGTATGAATTTATATTACAACTTTATCATAATTTTATTTTTATGAAAAGTCGTTCAGAAGACCATGTTCTCTAAATGAAAAATAATCGTTTTTGGTAATGATTATGTGATCAATTAAACTTATACCAATGATTTCTGATGCTTTGCGTATTGCTTCCGTTGAATCTATATCTGCCTGACTGGGCTGGCAAAATCCAAAGGGATGATTATGAACGCAAATTATTCCGCTGGCTCTGTCTGTAATGGCATCTGCAAAAAGTTCCCGTGGATGAATAAGTGCTCTGGAAATAGTACCAATAGAAATAACCCTGATGTTCATTATTTCTTTTGCACCGCTTATTGTTACACAGCAGAAATGTTCCCGGGATTCCATGGTGTAGTTTTGAACAAAGGGTATTATGTCCTGAGGTTGATTGATAATCTTTCCCAGGTGATGAGTTTTACGGCGACCAAGTTCAACTGCAGCCGCAATTTTTAGAGACTGACTTTTTCCTATACCAGAAATGTTCATTAAATTTTCTATGCGTCTGTCTTCCGGTGAAGTGTCAAGAACGTTAAGAACTTGTTCGGCAAGTTTTTCTACTGGTGTCTGCCGGTTGCCTGTTCCAAGAATTAATTGAATTAGTTCAACATCGCTGGGAAATCCTATTCCGTAACGCAATGTTAATTCCCGTGTCTGAGGTTTTTGATTTTGAATTAAGGGGGTGATTTTATTTTTGTTTTCCATACTAAATTTATAGTCAGAAATTTTAAAAAATCACCCAAAAGAATTGAATTTAAAATAAAAAAGAGACTTCCTCAAAAAAATCAATTTATGGAAATTTATTCTTCTTTATCGGATGCAATAAGTGCTCCAAGAACTTTTGCAAATGTTTCAGGGTCCTGCTGGAACTGATTTTTTATTGCAATTTTCTTTTCCTGGATTTGTGGAGATGTAGTGATTAAATCTTGGGGTGTTGCGATTCCCAGTAGAATGCCTTTTTTAATTGCTTCTATTAAGACTGCATTTTCTGTTGGCAAAGTCTGATAGGTTTCAAAGAATTTTTTCTTTTTAATTTCTTTAATAGCTTTTACGACTTTTGCACGTTCATCTTTAGAAAGTTTTTTGAGAACCATTTTACAGGTACTGCTATCTAAATCTGCCAGAAAGATAGCAGCCTTTTGTGGACCTGTAAGTGGTTTTTCTGTGGTCATAATAAAATTTGAATCTGCCATACAGATAGTATAATGTTCAATTTTATTTTTTACCACAATTATTTTATTTTTTTATTCGTTTATCAAATTTAACTGCCAGAGTTGTTCCTACTGTCTGTAAAATCTGGACAAGAACAATCAGAAGAATAACTGCACAAATCATTACAAGAGTTTTATATCTGTAATATCCGTAGTTGATAGCAATTTTTCCTAATCCGCCGCCACCGATAATTCCACTCATAGCGGTATAGCCAAGAACTGTAGTAATTGCAATTGTCATATTAGAAATCAAAGATGGAACACTTTCTGGAATAAGAACTTTGTATACAATCTGGAAAGGACTGGCACCAAGGCTTTGAGCCATCTCGATTGTATTTGGGTTTACTTCCCGGAGACTGGATTCAACAAGTCTTGCAATAAACGGAAATGCGGCAATTACCAGAGGAACAATTGTAGCGGTAGTGCCCACTGTTGTCCCAACAATCACTCGTGTAAGAGGCATAACAAGAATCATAAGAATCAGGAATGGTACTGAGCGCAGAATGTTGAGGATTCCATTGAGAATTGCCATAAAAACTGGTGGCAGCGGGTGAATGCCTTTTTTTTCTCCTGTAACAAGAAGCACCCCCAGAGGCAGCCCGATTAAGAATGCAAAAAAAGTGGAAAGAATTGTAACGTAAAATGTTTCCCATGTAGCAATAAGGAATTCATCTTTAATAATTTCCAGAGCTTCCATTGCTTTAGCCGGATCAAAAATATTTGCAAACATAAAAATACTCCTATTATTTTAGTTGATTTCTTCTACAGTGATTCCTGGAATTTCTGCAAAATACTGTAATGCTTTTCCCAGGTTTTCTCTTGTATCAAAACTCAGGAGCATAACACCAAAGGCTTTTTCTCCCACCGATTTTGTAGATGCATAACAGATGTTTGATTTGACTCCTTTTTCTTCTGCAAGGGCGGCAACTATTGGTCTGTTTGCAGTCTGACCTCCGTTAAAAACAAGACGGACAACATTCTGCTGTTTTACCGAAATTTCTTCTGCAGATTCAGTAGATTCCGGATAAACAAGTTTTTTTGCTGCAGTTGATTTTGGTCTGCTGAAAATTTCTTCAACTTGTCCCTGCTCAACAATAACACCATTTTCCAGAATTGCAACTCTGTTACAGACACTTTCTACAACGCTCATCTGGTGGGTAATGATGATTACTGTAATTCCCATTTTTTTATTAATGTCCCTGATCAGGTCTAGAATTGAATTTGTTGTTTTGGGATCAAGAGCACTGGTTGCTTCATCGCACAATAAAACCTTTGGATTTGTGGCAAGTGCTCTGGCAATGGCAACTCTCTGCTGCTGGCCGCCGCTTAATTGGGAAGGAAATGCTTTTGCTTTGTTTCCAAGGCCAACAAGTTCCAGAAGTTCCTGAGCTTTTTTTACCGCTTCCGATTTTTTTAGTCCTGCAAGTTCAAGGGGAAAGCATACATTTTTAAGACAGTTCCTCTGCTGCAAAAGATTAAATCCCTGGAAAATCATTGTAATATCCCGCCGGAATTTTCTAAGTTCACGGTTGCTTAATGAACCAACATCTGTACCGTCAATAGAAACTGTTCCTTCTGTTGGTCTTTCCAGCATGTTGATTGTTCTTACAAGTGTGCTTTTCCCAGCTCCACTCATGCCTATAATGCCAAAAATATCCCCGTCGTTAATTGTGAGGTTTAAGTCGTTTAATGCCTGAACTTCACCCTGGGCTGTGTGAAACTTTTTTGATAGATTTTTTATCTCAATCATGCAACTCTCCAGTTAAAAAAAAAGGGGCCTTCTTTCAGATTCAACTGAGAAAAAAGCCCTCTAATCTGTTGGTTTTATTATAACTTATTTTTTAAGAACATCAAGTGATTTTGATTTTCCTGGATAAACTCCAAATGGTTCAACATGTACACCAGAAACAGAAACAATGTGTGTGCCGTTTTCTTCATTGAAGTTGTTGAGGTAAGGAATATGTTCCATGTAGTTGGCATCAATTTCTCCGCTTTCTACAACAAGGTTTGGCTGAACGTAATCGTTGAATTCAACAATTTTAAGAGTAATTGATTTTTCTGCAAGAATCTTTTTAGCAACTGCAAGAACTTCTGCATGTGGAGTAGGTGTTGCCGCAATAGAAACTGTTTTTCCTTTGAGGGCTTCGTAATCAATAGAAGAATCATATCCGTCTGTAGGATTGTTGATTACAGAAATTACACCGCCGTTATATGTTGAAGCAATGTAATCTTTAACCTGCTGGCTTTCTACTGCTGCAACAAGTGCTTTAATCAAAGGGTTGTCCTGATTGCCGTCTTTTACAGCAACGATGTTTACGTAAGCCGATGAAGAATCTTCTACGAGAAGAGCATCTTTTGTTGGGTTAAGGTTTGCTCCAAGAGCATAGTTTGCGTTGATAAGTGCAAAATCAACATCCTTAAGAACCTTTGGAAGCTGTGCGGCCTCTACTTCGCTAAACTTAATGTTTGCCGGGTTTTCTACAATGTCTCTTGGTGTTGCAGTAATTCCTGCGCCCTCTTTAAGTTTGATGAATCCACCCTGCTGGAGCAAAAGCAAAGCTCTGGCTTCGTTTGTTGTGTCATTAGGAATGGCGATTGTGATTTTGTTTGATTTTGCACAGGAAATTGCAGTAAATGCAATAAGAGCTGAAGCAATTACAGAAATAAATTTTTTCATTTTTTCCTCCATAAATAATTCGATTTATAATTTTCTATAAATCAATATTTTTTTAATAACTGAATAATATAAAAAAAACAGACAATTGACAAATACTAATTTTGTATGAACAGTAATAGTTTTTTTCTATAACGGCCGGATAAAACCTTCTATTTGTTTGCTACTTGACTTAAATCTTAAAATAATTCAAAGTATAAAGGATATTTCAATTTTAGAGGATTTTATGAATAGAAAAAATGTTCCTATATTTTTTGCCTGTGATGACAACTTTGTAAAATTTACACTGGTTGCTTTTACTTCACTAAAGGCAAATGCAAACACAAAAGACTTTCATTATGACATTCATATCTTACATACAGAAATTAGTGCCAGAATGAAGAAAGAACTTCTTGCTCTTGGAGATGAAAACTTTACTGTAATCTTTGACAATGTTAAACATTTTCTAAGTGCTGTTCACCACCGTCTTCATGTTCGTGACTATTATTCAAAAACAACATATTACCGTCTGTTTATTCCAGATTTGTACCCAGAACTTGACAAAGCAATATATATAGACAGTGATACTATAGTTTTAGGTGATATTTCTGAACTTTACAGCTATGAACTGGGTGAAAATTTTGTTGGTGCATGTAACGAACAGGCTATGACCCAGGAAGATGTATTTGGTACATATGTAGAAAAAGTAATGGGAATCAGCCGATGGGAATACTTTAACGCTGGTGTTCTTCTATTAAACTGTAAAAAATTCCGTGAAAAAAAAGTGCTTGATAAATTTATGAAGCTTCTTCATGAATATACTTTTGTTGTTACACAGGACGAAGATTACCTGAACCTTATCTGTAAAGGAAAAGTTCTGTGGGTAGACAACAACTGGAACATGGAAGTATTTGGTCAGCTGCAGCCAGATGAAAGCAAATATAAGTTGATTCACTATATCATGGTTGCAAAGCCATGGCACTACGAAGATTGCCGTCTTAAACAGTACTTCTGGAAATATGCAGAACAGACAACTGTAATCGACGAAATTCGCCACGAACTGGAAACTTATCCACAGGAAAAGAAAGACCAGGATGCTTTAGGTGCACAGAAGCTTGTTAAGACAGCCATCGAAGAAACAAATCGTCCTGATAACTGGCTTAACCGTCAGACTTTGATTCACAAAATTGGAAAAAGAGTCCGCAGTTTTATCGAAAAGCCAGATGGAAAACAGTCAGAAGACAGATTGCGTATTCTTAAGAAAATTGATGAATATGAACTGGCCGGCCGTTTTGATGAAGATGTAGAAGCTGATCCACCAACAATTCCTATTGTTCCGGGGCAGGTTGACTACGAACAGAAAAAACTTTCAAGCAGAATTAAATCTCATTTTGCATTTAATAAAGCCAGACAGTTCCTTAGAAGACAGGAAAAAAAGAAGAAATTTATCCTCAAAGGCATAGAAGGTCTTGAAAACGTAGATTCTGTAGAAGGCGGCGCATTCATCACCTGTAACCACTTTAATGCTATGGACAGTTTTGCAGTTCAGTCAATTTATGAAGAAATCATTAAAAGACGAAAAAAACTTAACCGTCATAACAAAAACATGTACAACACAAAAAGCCGTTTCTTCCGTGTAATCCGTGAAGGCAATTATACAAATTTCCCGGGATTCTTTGGAATGCTTATGCGCAACTGTAATACTCTTCCACTGGCTGCAAATCATAAAGTAATGAATGAATTTATGACAGCCCTTAAGAATCTTACTGCAAAGGGTGACTTTATTCTTATTTACCCGGAACAGAGTATGTGGTGGAATTACCGCAAGCCAAAACCATTGAAGAAAGGTACATTCCTTTTTGCAGCAAAGAATAACGTTCCTGTTATTCCAGCATTTATTACTATGGAAGATTCTGATATAATTGATTCAGACGGATTCCCGGTTCAGGAATATACAATTCATATCTGCAAACCGATTTTCTGCCAGGAAGGATTCACTCAGAAAGAAAATATTGACTACATGATGTATGTAAATTATACAATGTGGAAGGATGTTTACGAAAAAGTTTACGGCATTCCACTTGTGTACGAAACAGAAGAATTGTAATTTTAAACAGGCGGTTTCCAAAGGGGAGCCGCTTTATTGTTTTAAACCTAAGGGGCTGTCCAATAAATTAGTAGCATAGCGTCATCCTGAACTTTACCGCCGTCATCCTGAACTCGTTTCAGGATCTCATCAAAAGAGATTCCGGATCAGGTCC
>JAEDJS010000087.1 GCA_016296205.1 Treponema sp.
TTGTCATCCTGCAACAATGACTGTCATCCTGAACTCCGATTCAGGATCTCTCTTGGAAAGAGATTCCGGATCAGGTCCGGAATGACACACTTTGCTTGGAATGACACACTTTGCTTGGAATGACACACTTGGTTTGGAATGACACACTTGGCCCGGAATGACACACTTTTAAAAATAACAGTTCTTTTTAAACATCGTTTTTTTAAGAAATAAGTTTAAATCTCAAGAGTATTCAAATAAAATGCAAAAAATAGAAATTCTTCTCCAAAATGTATAATTTCAACTGAAATTATTATTTTTTTTCTTTATTTTGATATCAATCTACTTTATAATTGTATACATAATAGAATTCAGTTGAATTTTTCTGCAGGAGATTTTATGAAACCCTCAACAAAATTTTCATTTATTGGTTTATTAATAATCAACTTTATTTTATGTAGTTGCACTGGAATTGGCAATCTTGAAGATTTTTTATTTTCCGGCAGTGGAAATACAATAAAAATTCAACAGTACGAAGATTTTAAAATTCAAACTCTTAATCCTGATTCCAGCGGAACAGTAAACTTTAAATACACTGGCGGAAATCAGGCAATCGAAATTCCTTCAACAGTAAAAAAACTTGTAATCAAATCTGACTACTTTTACACTATCAGCACATATTTTGCGAAAATGAATTCCAGTTCAAATCAAAATATTACAAATTCTGAAACCCGTTACATCACGAGTAAAAGTTCAAATTCATATTTGCTTAATAATCAACTTGAATTCAATACTCCAGAAATCCAAAATCAGTCAAATCAACTTAACAGAATTATCTGGCATGAAGATCAGGATGAATTAAACAGGCGTCTTGCTGAGCTTCCAAAAAATCCCCCAATTGCGCCAAAAAATTTCAGTCGTTCTGCTGGCCGTTCTGCACTTTCTGTTGGTAGTACAAAGAACATTGTTTTTGGTGTTGCCAATGGTTATGAAAAAAGAAGCGCCACACTTAGAGCCCTGGGAACAAACTGTCTGGTTTGGGTTATCGATTCTGAATACGACGACGGAACTAAAACAAAAATCAATCCTTACAAATATATTACAACTTCAAAAGCAAAAGATATGGCAAATAAGTTTGATGAAATTTATGAAATCATTCAGTATGTTTATGGAGTTGAATCAGACAAGATTTACAAAAACAATCAGATTTACGACATGGCAGATATTTGCGATTCCGGAACAAAAGTTAACATCGTTTTAGGCGATCTGGACGAAGATGCTTCTGACTCAACTAATTCTTACAAAACAGGATATTTTTACAGCGCCGACTACATGAGTTCTCCTAAAAGCAACTACGGAAAATATATTTACATAGACTCTTACGTTTTTAACAAATGGGGAAACAGTGCCTACGAAACTGCCGCCCACGAATTCCAGCACATGATAAATTTTTCTAATAACTACTGGAATTTCTGGACAAACAAAGAATACGACAAAGCTAAATCTTCAGAAGCCTGGTTTAACGAAATGATGAGCGTACTTGCGGAAGACATGCTGCAGTCTTACTTTAATACAAATGACAATGAATCATCAAAATCCAGAATTAAAAGACAATTTACAGACAGCTATGCAAATTACGGAACAACTTACTGGGCAGGTGATTTAGAATCTTACGCAAATGTTTATGCTTATGGTGCTTTTCTTGCAAGAAATTTTGGTGGTGCAAGACTCATCAATAAAATTTCTACAAGTCAAAAACATAACGAAGAAGCAATTACAGAAGGTCTCCAAAAAATCGGTTACAACGAAACTTTCGAATCTGTCTGGAAAAAAATTCCAATTGCATTTATCTATAAAAATGAAGATCTTTCACTTATGAAAAATGCTCCAACTGATTTTATATATTCTAAAAACGGAAAATCTTACTCTTACCCCATGACATCATTTCCAGAAGATTATCTTAATGCAAGCATTTATGACTGCAACAAATACAATTTCACAGCAATTAAAGAATACAAAACTCGTGGCTTCAGTATGCATAGATTGGAATCCACAACTAATTCTGAAATTTCTGTTTCACTTTCAAAACCTTACGAAATCAACTTTGCTTCCATTGGCGGTGGTGCAGTTAATGAAAACGAAAAACTTGTTTTTTACATGAGAGAAATGTAATGCCAAAACAAATACAATGGATAAAAAAACGTCACGCAATTATTAAAAAACTTGTATATCCGATTTTTTCCCGTAGTGCTTTTAAAAAATATGGATTTAAAGTTGAACCTTATGCAGAAGGAAAAGACAGACAGTTTTTAATTGTAATGAATCATCAGACTCCTTACGATCAGTTTTTTGCTGGACTGTTATTTCCTCAACCCCTTTATTATGTAGCCAGCGAAGATTTATTTTCAAATGGTTTTGTTTCCAGATTGCTGGAATGGGCTGTAAAACCAATTCCAATTAAAAAGAGCACACAGGATTTAAGTGCCATACGAAACATGATGACGGTTGCAAAACAGGGAGGGTCAATCTGCATCTTTCCTGAAGGCAACAGAACTTACAGCGGAACAACTGTCTGCATAAAACCGGCCATTGCCCGCATCATCGAAAAAATTAAAATTCCAGTGGCCATTGTGCGGCTTGAAGGTGGATTCGGTGTTGAACCACGATGGAGCAATATTCAACGTTCTGGAAAAGTCACTGCAAAAATTGCCAGAATTGTAGAACCAGAAGAATACGAAAAGATGAGTCACCAGGAATTTTACGATTTGCTTAACAATACACTTTTCGTAGACGACACAACCAGCGGCCAGCTTTTTAAATCCCATGCAAAAGCAGAATTCATTGAACGCTTTTTGTACTGGTGTCCAACTTGCGGAGTCACAAAATTTTTAAGTTCCAAAAATCAGTGCAAATGTACAACATGCAATAAAATTTTTACCTATAACGAAGACCTTACTTTATCCGGTGATTTTGAATTCAAATATTTAAAAGACTGGAATAAAGCCCAGACAGACTTTATAACTTCTCTGGATTTAAAACCACTTTTTAACAAGCTTATTTTGCAAGACAAAGTAAATCTTTATGAAGTAAAAGTTTACAAATCAAAAAAATTATTTTTAAAAAATGCCACTCTTGAACTTTATGGCAGCAAAATTATTTTCAAAACAAAAAAGCAGAATCTTGAATTAACTTTTGATCAGATTACAAGTGCGTCGTGTCTTGGCCACAACAAACTGAATATTTACATCGGCACAAAGCTTTACCAGATCAAAGGGAATGAAAGGTTCAACTCATTAGTGTACATGCATTTTTATTATCACTACTACAATACAATTACAACAAATAATGGAGGCTCAAATGAATTCTTGGGACTTTAACTACTGGGGATTTTTTGACATCGTTGCAATTTTACTTCTTGCATTGATTGCAGCCAACGTGCTCAAAAAATATATCAAATTTTTAAGAGAATCACTTATTCCAACAAGTGTTTTAGGTGGATTGTTTTTGCTCATTATTTCTACAATTTACAAAGCAATCACAAAACAAAACATATTTGAAACTTCATTTTTTGGCAACCGTGGAACAGAAGCTCTGGAGTTGATTACTTATCATTCACTGGCATTTGGTTTTATTGCAACAACTTTTGCCAGCAAAAAAGAAAAGTTGAATAAAAAACGCACTGGAGAAATTTTTGACACTGGTGTTACAACAGTTTCAACTTATTTAATTCAGGCAATTGTTGGTCTAGGAACTACAATCATAGCAGTAAAATTTGTAAAGGGATTAATTGAATGTTCTGGAATTCTTCTTCCATTTGGTTACGGCCAGGGAACAGGTCAGGCACTCAACTGGGGAAACATTTACGAAACCGACTACGGATTTACAGGTGGCAAAAACTTTGGATTAAGTATAGCAGCCCTTGGTTTTTTGTGTGCTTCAATTGGCGGTGTAATTCATCTTAACATTCTCAAACGGAAAGGAAAAATTAAAGCTCCAACAAATCCAGAAAAAGTTTACGAACAACCATTTCCTAAAAAAGAAGAACCATTCATGAACGGCGGTCTGGATTCTTTTACAATTCAAATTGCAGCAATTTTTATTACATATTTGATTTCTTACGGAATAATTTTTGGACTTGGAAAATTAATTCCCGGATTCAAAAGCGTTCTCTACGGATTCAACTTTTTGATTGGTGTTTTAATGGCAGTTACAGTCAAAGGACTTTTAAAACTCGGCAGAAAAATCAACTTCCTCAAAAATGATTATATCGACAAAGACGAAATGAATAAAATTTCAAGCTTCTGTTTTGACCTGATGATTGTGGCTGGTATTGCTGCTATCCAGATTGATCTCCTTTTGCAGTACTATCACATTCTTCTTATTCTTGGCCTTCTTGGATTCCTTGTAACATATTTTTACAATCGCTTTGTTGCAAAAATTTTATTCCCCAATTACGAACAGGAACAGTTTATGGTTATGTACGGAATGCTTACCGGAACTGCCAGCACAGGAATTATTCTATTAAGAGAAATTGATAAAAACTTTGACACTCCTG
>JAEDJS010000088.1 GCA_016296205.1 Treponema sp.
GCAAACTTTAGGTAAGATAAAGCCGCGTTATTTTAGCGGTTTTATCTTACACTCCCGTTTTATTTTAATAGTTTATATACATCAGACTTTCTACAAGGGAAATATTTTCTACCCTGCAACTATCTGTTTGTTCCAGTACAATTCCTGTGTAATTTACAATCCCTTTGATTCCAGCGTCTTGCAATTTTTTTGCCATTATCTGGGCCTCGTGGGGTTCAACACAAAGCACTGCAAAATCAATCTGCTCTGCTTTAATCACCTGTTCCAGTTTAGTGGTAGGGTGCAGAGGGTAAATTGAACGCAAAACTTCTGTTCTGTTAACGTTTGAATCAAAACCGGCGCAAATTGTAAAGGGTGTTGACTGCAGCTGGTTTGATTCAAGCAAAGTCTGCCCAAATTTTCCAAGTCCTACGATGCAGCATTTTTTTGCAGATTCCAAACCAAGTTTTTTTTCTACTGCCGATTTAAGCTCACTGGTTTTGTAACCGTTGCTAACACCTTTTGGTAAATCCAGAAGTTGAATGTCTTTGCGCACTACACAACTGCTGGCACCAGTAAATTTTTCTATCTGCACAGAAGTAATTGTCTGATGGGGCCAAACGGTAAGCAGCCTTTGAAGGAGAACAAATCGTTTTTTAACAGACGAATTTAATTTTTCCATGTTGAATAGTTTTGTGTGAAAATTATCACAGTATTTTAATTCAATTTACACTATTTTACAACTTATAAAGCTTTGGGTCAAATTTGAATTTAATAAATATGTTGAAATTTTCAAAATAAATGGAAAAAAAACACAGAAATTTGCTAAAATTTGGCAATATTGTGAAAAAAATCACAAAAGCCGCAAGGTTGCTAATTCAATAAAATAAAACAAATTATTAATATCTTTGTTGAAAACTAAAATTTTCCTTGACAAATTTTGCAACTCTATTTAAACTAGGGTTTATGGACTTAAGAACAGTATTAACACCAGACACAGTAAACCTTCATCTTCAAGGTTCTACTAAAGAAGAAATTATTGACGAAATGCTCGACATTCTCGTAAAAGCTGGAAAGGTATCTGACCGTGATGCAGCTAGAGAATGTGTTTTGGACCGTGAACGCAAAATGTCTACAGGTATGAAACATGGCATTGCTATTCCACACGGAAAAACAGATACTGTTACAGACTTGGTTGCCTGTATTGGTATTTCTGACAAACCTGTTGAATTTGAAACTCTTGACCAGGAACCATGTCGTATTTTTATTATGACACTTTCTCCTGTATCAAAGACAGGCCCACATTTGCAGTTCCTTGCAGAAGTAAGCCTTCTCTTTAAGTCTCCAGATAAGCGTGCTCAGATCCTTGAAACACAGGACAAAGCCGAAGTTATCAAGATTCTTACTGAATAGTACTGAATAGTGGACTACGACGCGAATAACTCAATTTTAATTGATTCAAAAAGCCTCTGTAAAAACAGGGGCTATTCGTGTTTTAAAAATATTATATTTGAAGGAAACGGTAGATAATTAAATGAAAATCGACCCCATATTTGAAGTACAAAACAATAAACTGTATTTGATTGGCGGAGATGAAATTTCTCTGGCTGCAGTACAGTCTGTTAATGCATCTGAATTTGCAGATAATCCGGACACTGTTACAGAATACATCACTTTTGTAAATGTTAATTGGACTGATGTTGGCGTAGAAGACAGTTATAATGAAGAATTTCTTGCAAACCTGCGTGATGCTTTAAAAGCTTTAGAAGAAAAGCAGCGTTTTGTAATAATGAATCCCGTATTTGCAGACGGAATGGGCACTGCTGAAGATTTTACAGCCAGCATGAAACATTGTGCTAGAAGAATTAAAGATTGCGTAAGCGTTATTGGTTTTGAAGTTCCAGATGTATGCAATACAGAATCATTTGTGGAAGAACTTTCTGCAAAGCATGGTCATTATATTTTCTTTAATGGCGGAGTTCCACTTTAATAAAAAATCAATTTAGTAAAAAATGAACGAAATTTCCCAGATTAAACAATACGCGTCAAGAAATGCTGTACCAATTATGAAAGATGAAGGTATGGAATTTATGTGCAGTTTAATCCGGGATAACAAATTTGTGCGGATTCTGGAAATTGGCAGTGCTATTGGATATTCGGCAATACAGTTTGCAAGTGCAGCCGAAAATGTAGAAGTTACAACTGTAGAAATAGACATTGATCGTTATTCAAAGGCTGTAAGAAATATTCTTGACTGTGGATTAAAAGACAGAATTAAAATAAATTGCGCAGATGCATTGGATTGGGTTCCGGAAGAAGGTTCTCAGTTTGATTTGATTTTTATTGATGCGGCAAAGGCTCAGTATATAAAATTTTTTCAGAAGTTTAAAAAATATCTTGCTCCAGGTGGAGTTATAGTGAGCGATAATCTTGCTTTCCATGGGATGGTAAATGATTTTTCCCTTACCCATAATTACAGCACAATTAAACTGCTTAGAAAAATTAAGAAATATGTTTCATTTTTAAAATTGAATCCTGAATTCAACACGGAATTTTTTGATGTGGGCGATGGTGTTTCGGTTAGTAGAAAAAATATGGAATTCTTAAAGTTGAATTTTACTCAATTAGAAAGCAGAGAAGCCACAAGTTATTTTTCTGTAGCAAACGGCGGTGAAGTGGTGGGAAAGCTTGCATTTGTTAAAAAACAGGATAAATTGATTTTGCGGCAGTTGGAAATTGAATCAAAATTTGTTGAAGACTGGCAGAAGTATGTTAAATATTTTGTAATGTTTGCCTGGCAAAATGCGCTGGAACAGAAATTACATTTTTTAAATCTGGAAACAAAAAAATCTCAGGCGCAGAAATTTATTGATATTGGTTTTTATGTTGAATCTGAGACTGATGATGAGTCAACTTTAAGTTTAAGGCTGTAATTTTTTAATTAACAAATCCAGTTTTCCAGTGCCAGACGGGTTTTGCAAGAGCGTTAGAAAATGGCTGAGTTCTGTTGAAGTCTGGAAGCCATTCAGTGTCGGGGCATAAATCCTGGTAAAATAAATATTCAAAGTCGTAGGCTTCAACAAGTCCTTTTAAAAATTCATCTTCAGAATTATTTACAAGCCGGTTCTGGAAACATTCAAGTTTTTTGTTTCTGTCTTTAACTTTGTCCTTATCGCTGTCTACAAATGGAACGGGAGTGTACTGGCTCATTAATGATATGCAGCTTTTCCCGTCGGCGTGATTTTTTAGCCATTGCAGTGTAAGTTGAGTGTCTTCCATGCGGCCGGGTAAAAATAAATGCCGGATAATTACACCGCTTGAGATTTTTTCACGGCTGTGGCCATTCAACTTTTTTTCTGAAATTTTTAGAGGAGCATTTTGAATCATCCATCGGATTGCTTTTTTTGCCACGGATGGATAATTTTCTGCGTCAAAAAGTTCTTTGCTCATCATTGGGTTAAGAGTTTTAAGGTCTGGAAGATAAATATCACAGACATCTTTTAAAAGTTCAAGTGATTCGACGGTTTCGTATGCACTGGAATTCCAGGCGATGGGAATGTTAAGGCCGCATGTTTTGGCGTGATGCAAATATTCTGCAATTACGGGAATATGATGGCTTCCTGTTACAATGTTGATGTTTTCTGCCCCAATTTCCTGAAGTTTTAAGCAAATCTGTGTAAATTCATCTTTGGAAACTGTTTTTCCCATTCCCTGCTGGCTGATTTGATAATTCTGGCAAAATGCACATCGCAATGTACAGCCGGTAATAAAAATTGTTCCGGATCCGCCGTGAACTGTGAGTAATGGTTCTTCGCCAAAATGGAGACAGGCTACTGCAATTTTAAGCAAATCATTTTCGCCGCAATATCCTGAGAAATTTTTTCTGTTAACACCACAATTTCTGGGGCACTGAGTACAATTTGAATACATCAATCAGTCCTGATTCAACTTAAAGCACCTTTTTCTAAAAAAACTGCCATCATATCGTTTAACATGTCGATTGGCATATCTTGGGCTTCGTATTTTACTGTTTCGCAAAGTTCTGACCAGTCTTCTGCAGAAAGTTTGTCTTCCAGCTGGCGGGTTCCTTCCATAAGTGAAAGCATGGCGGCAAGGCGGTCTACGTTTTCTGGTGTTGGTTCTTCTGATGGTGTCTGACTTGTGTTGATGTAAGTTGAAAACCAATAATCGGAAAATGCATTTGAAATTGAGCCGTAACTTCTGTAGTCACTGGCAAATTTGTCGCAGATTTTCTGACAGCAGTGGATTCCGTTGTAGTTGCCGCCGTTATTTGCCCGGTAAAATTTTTTTGTTTTTTCTATGTCGCTGTAAAATTTCTGAATACTGTCCATGTGGAATATTTTAACGAGTTTGAAGTGTAGTTTCAACCTTCCGCATTTCATAATTTTTTGCGAGATTTTCCCCATGGGGAAATCTTTTTGCTCTTATGAAATACTCCCAGTCAGTCGATTCCCGTCGGAACCGCTAGTTAACG
>JAEDJS010000035.1 GCA_016296205.1 Treponema sp.
ATGACGAAAATTTTAAAATCAATTTTACAGAATCAAATTTTATGGGATTAACTGAGTATCATTTAAAAATAAAAAACACTGGATTTGACAGAATCAATTTTGTTGTACAGTTGAATGACGGCGCTGCATTGTATGATTCAAATTTTGACTACACATCAACTGGAAAAAACAAAACAGCCATCTGTATTCCAGATAATCCTCCTGCAAATTTTGAACTTGTATATTCAACAGACACAAATAAATCAAGTGTAATACACATCGAAGCATTTACAATTACCGATGATGCAGTTGAAAAATTCACCAGATCTTATGAGGTAAAATAAATTGCCCGGAAAAATTTTTCTTCATGTTGATTTAGATGCTTTTTTTGCCTCGGTGGAAATGCTTGATCATCCGGAATACAAAAACAAACCGGTTATTGTTGGGGGACTTCCCACTGATGCCCGAAGCGTTGTTAGTACAGCCTCATACGAAGCAAGAAAATATGGGGTTCACAGTGCAATGCCGATTTTTAAAGCATATCAGTTATGTCCACAGGGAATTTTTGTTCGTGGAAATTACCAGCGTTACTCAGAAAAATCAATGGAAGTAATGAATATTTTTAAAGATTTTTCACCAGACGTGGCACAGGTTTCAATCGACGAAGCTTTTATTGAAATAACTGGAACAGAAAAATTATTTGGTCCGCCAGTAGAGGTTGCAAAAAAAATTAAAGATCGGGTAAAAAATGAATGCGGATTAACTGTAAGTGTTGGAATTGCCAGCACAAAATATGTAGCAAAAATCTGCAGCGGTTACCGTAAACCCAACGGATTAACTGTAGTCCCAGAAGGATGTGAAGAAAAATTCATGCTGTCTCTTCCATTAGAAAAACTCTGGGGAGCAGGAGAAAAAACACTGGAAGCTTTGCATAACTGTGGCATATATACAATGGAACAGCTTTACAGCAAAAACGAAATGCTTCTTCAATCAATCTTCGGAAAAAATACAGGAAGTTTTTTGTATGATGCTGTAAGAGGTGGCAGAAAAGTAGAACTTGGACAGGAAGCAGAGAATCATTCAATTTCTAACGAAACAACTTTTGGCCACGACTTAACAGACATTAACGCAATAGAAACCGCACTTCTGGAACTTTGTCATACAGTAATGTTCAGACTAAGAAGAAACAAAGTTCATTCTCAGACTGTTTGCGTAAAAATAAAATACAATGATTTTAGCCAAGTTACAATTCAGGAAACTAGCAATAGAATTGTAACAAGTATAGACGACTTCTTTGGGAGAGCAAAAAATCTTTTTAATAAAAAATGGGATAAAACAAAACCAATAAGATTACTGGGAGTTGGAGTTCACAATGTAGAAACAAATGACATACCAGTGCAGAAAGATTTATTTGATTTTGGTGAAGAAAAAAAAGCAAAAAGTGAAAACGCAATAGTAAAAATTGAAGAAAAATTCGGCTTAAAAATTAAAAAAGCACGGAATCTTTGTATACCTTTAATTACAGGATTATTTATTTTATTCCAATTTTTTAACGTTCAAAAACTATTTGCTCAGTCAGAAAAATCTCTTCAGGGGCCGGTAATTCTTTCTTTACCAGATGAAACAATAATTCAGCAAAAAGAAGAAAGTTCACCAT
Source organism: Treponema sp. (assembly GCA_016296205.1). Classification (GTDB taxonomy): domain Bacteria; phylum Spirochaetota; class Spirochaetia; order Treponematales; family Treponemataceae; genus Treponema_D. The sequence goes on from JAEDJS010000035.1 coordinate 1,637, forward strand.
TTCTGTTTTCTGATGATAATTCCGATTTTACCTTCGAAACATTTGGATTCTGGCAGGGTGAATTATCTTCAACAATTTCGGGGAACATAAATAAAAAAACTCAATATGCACCCTTTTCCATTAATTTTGGAACTCCTGTTTTTTCGCAAAAAGTTGATTTGACTGCAAATTTGACTATCAAAAAAAATTTCTTCTTTAATTTAAACTTTGCAGATAATTTCGAAACTAACTTAATACAGGCGGGATATAAAAATAATAATTCATTTATAAATCAGTTTAAAATTGCAAACCGAGGAATTGTAATTCCAGAAGGCTATTCATCATCATTAACAGGAACTTCTATTTATGGCGGAAATAACGAAAGCCCTGGAATTGAATTTTCTGCTTCAAAAGAAAAACTTATTATTGACGGTGCTGTAAGAATAGACGGATTAAACCAGTTGAGCAAAACTTTTTATGGTCTAAACGAAGTTCAATTAAATTATATTCAGGTAAATAATTTTGAAAAATCTACCAATTATTATTTACCTTCTGCAACCATTGCTTCTTCAATTTTTAAAATTTACAGACAGTCAAATTCTCAGTGGGAAGAAATTAATCCGGCAGATTTTCAGATCAACCGGAATGACTTATCACTTACAATTCTTAGAAATAATTCTGGTATAAAAAAACTTGCAATTATGTTCAACCAGAATGAAAGCCTTGGAGAATTTCAAAACCAAGTTCAGCAATACATTGACCAGGTAAAAGAAATTTTTGAAAAATCAAATTTCAAAATAGAAAAATATATAAAAGATTTATGGATTCAAATAAACGGGAGGAACTGTCTTTTAATTCAAGATAACAATTTTTTTTCTCCCTTCCAAAACTGCAGCATTTATAATACAACTTATTTTGCAGAATCTAGCCAAAACGACCAATGTTCGATATTAAACAAAAACTCCGAAACTGAATCAGATGATTTTGATGTCCAAAGAGTTGAAGATTCAAAAGGCATTTTAAAATTCTGCCTTGTTGGGAAAAATTCAAATGCAGCTTACCAGAATTTTCCATTAGCAGAAATAAACCCGGAAATTTATTTTGGACTAAAACCGTTGGATACAGACAAACAGATTCAAATTGTGTTTAAACATTACACAAAGGTAACTTCATATTTTATTGGAAACAATGCAGAAACATCCTCTGTAAATGTAAAGATTAACGGAATTACAGACATTGGCGCAAAATATGACAGCACAACTGGAACTATAAAAACTTCAACAGCTGCCGGAGATTTTGATAAAGTTCAAATAAGCTGGAATGAATCTGATTTTACAAAAGACCTTTTTTTAAAATCAGAAACAGGAATCAAATATAAAATCAAAAATAATTTTATTTTAGACTCCAGCATTTCGTCCAGTTTTCCAGTCAGTGAGCAGTCTGCAGCTTCCGGCCAGTTAAACTTAAACACTGGATTAAATTACTGGTCAGATAATTTAAAATTTAAAACAGGATTCAGTGGATCAACCAACGGAATTTTAAAAACCAGCATTAAACCTTTATTTGAATTTAATCAGGAAGAAAAAACAACAAATTTCCTGACTAAACAAAGTGCTTTAAAAACAGATATAATCACTGATGAATTTTACATAGAACCCTCAATTAGCACCAGTCTTGATTCACAGATAACAGGTTATAAATCAATTTTGTATTCAGACTTTTCAAAAGCAAACACCGGTGATTCTTCTGCAATCTGGACTAGTATTAAAATTCATTTGGGCAATCAGGGATTTAATCTTCCAGATGCAAATCAGTTATATATTTCAATAAAAAACGAAAATCCTGATTCAAAAGATTTTAAAATATTTATTCAATTAGGAAATCCTGATTATGGGGAAGAATTATTTGAAATAACAGACCAGATTGATTTTACTAAAAACCACTGGCAGATTGCAGACATTCAATTAAGTGAACAGACAAGATCATTTCTTTTAAATTACCCTTACATCAATCTGGTTGTAAAAAAAGATTCCAATAATATAAATAACCAAACAGGCATTCAAAATATTGTAAAAATTTCTCTTGGACCATGGAGTTATGAAGCCACTGATATAAATGTAAAATGCGACCAAATCATAAGATGCACAGTATCCAGAGATTACAATTATAACTCAGAAAAAAAATCAGGCAAAAAAAATTATTATCAGAACATTCAATGGAAATATCTTCAAACTCCAGACAATTTTACAGATACAAAACTGCACTTAACAAAATATTTTGAAGAAACAAATCTGTCTGAATACGAAGAAATTTATTTTGATTTTAAAATTGATGCAGAAGAAAAAAATCCTGACGATTCATTAATTTTACAGAATCAATTTACAATAATTCTATCATCACAAAATAACACATCATTAAAAGTTTCATTCAATTTAAAAGAACTGGAAAAAGAAATAATCAATTCCGGAAAATTTCACAGAATAATAATTAACAGTAAAAATTTGTCACTTTCAATTGACGGGAAAACAATTGACTCAACAGTAGAATTCAACGGTTCTGTAAAACCTGTAAAATTTGAATTTTCTTTTGACACTTTAACAAACTCAAAAACAATTTTAAAATCAGGAACATTTAGCATTACAAACATTTATTTAACCGGAAACAAAAAACAATTTCTTGCAAGTAACTACACAGATTTTACTGCAGATTACCATAACTTATTTTTCTACTTACAGACCACTTCAAAAGCCTGTTTATTTGAGGATAATTCAAGCCAGGCAGAAGCCGATATAACAGCAGCCTTAACATATAACTTCTGGAATTTTAAGTTAGACAGCTCTGTAAAAGCTCAGTATTCTACATTGGAAACAGAAAGCAATTTCTTTAATTCCAGCAATCTCAGCGGAATAACAAACTATAAAATAAATCTTTCAACAGAAAAACCTCTTTTTAATTTTATAAAATTTCAAACAATTAATGAGGAAAACAAAAATTCAAAAAGTGCTGTTTCTTCAGAAATAATTACCCTTGATTTTTCTGCATTTAAAATACCCCTTGAAATTAATGGAAAAGCTTTGGCACAAATCGACAGTTTTTCTGCCGATCAGGAATTATCTGCATCTATTACCTCAAAAACAAAATACAACGATTTAATAATAAAAGCAAAAGGTTGTCTGTCTAAAGAAAAAAAATCAGAAACTACCAGTCTGTTTTTAGAATCAAAAAAACTTGAATATGATTTTAACGGCTCAGGAAGTAAAAACCGTACAATCGATTTATCTCTTGAAGAAAGTTTTAAAATTCCAGATACAAATATAAATCCAAAACTGCAAATCATTTCCCGCACAAATAATTCAGTTTCATTTGTTGATTCTACAAAAACAATTTTTCAGTATCCATTTAAAATTAAAAAAAACAAATTCCTTTTTGAATACAACAAAAAAATTGATTCACAAAAAAGCACACAGAATCTTTATTCAGGAACTTATCTGGATGATGCAGCCAATCTGCTTTCATCAAAATCAATTTATTTCTGGCAGATGTTTCCTATTCAAGATCTTATAACAAAAGAAATTTCAGATCGAATTCAAGATACAAATTCAACTTATGAAACAAATTATGTATTAAAAGTTTCAAAACCAATGTCAAATACTACAGCAGATTTTTTTATTCCACAAAACGGTGGCCTTACATTAGGAAGAAAACTTTCCAGCGAACATCAACAAAAAGATATTTATAAAATTGCAGTTAACCTTACAAATCAAAGTGTAAACATGTTCGGCAAAACTGGAGCAAAACCAATATTTAACTGGTACAAAAAAGATTCGTTTTTTTCAAACGCAAATATAAATCTTTTATTCTGCAATAACAATATTCCTTCAGTTGAATTAAGCTGGTTTGCAGAAAATCAATTATTTTTTAATGATAAAAACAATCTGCGCTCAACCATTACTTTTGATTTTGAAAATTTCACAAACAATTCAATATCTGCAACATGCCAGTATTTTTATAAAGGAAATAAATCGTTTATCACTTCCCTGGCAAGAACATTCACAAAATCTGAATTTCCTGAGTCAAAAATAATGAGGTCAGAAAACTTCTGCTACAAGTTTCAGACTTCAGATAGTTCTTCATTTTATGCAGACAGATTACTTATACAAAGCCTGGAATACTACCATAAAAATGAAAGCCAGCTGAATAAAAATTTAAATTTATGGATTAGTGCAGGTTTCTTAGTTTACGATTCAAAAAACATTTCCTCCAGAATTGATATTAATGCATCAATCGGAGGAAAAGTAAGCTTCTGATTTTTTTACTTATTGCAGAGGTGCGTAATAACCAGTTTCGTCTCTTCCGCTTCTATTTAAAATATAAGTTTCAACTTCAAGAGGAAGATATTTACGGCCATATTCAGTTGGAAGCAGAGAAGTAAATGAAAGCTGATACAAACCAGATGAAATATCGATTATATCAGTAATAACTCCACTTAATCCCTGAGGTCTGTAAACATAATAACTGCTGCCTTCCGTATTCTTTGTAATATAATCAACTTCATCACTTAATGATTGCTGGTCTACAAGAATAGTTGTAAAGGAAATTGAATTGTTATTCAGATATGCAGTTAAATCACTTAATCCATATTTTGTAAAACTGTTCTGATTAATTGTACCGTCAGTAACATAAATGATTCCACGCTTTTTTTCGCAGTTAATCAAATCATTGGCGGCAAGTCTAATACCCATATCAAGTGCAGAATTGGAAGTAAACTTACTTTTTAAAACCAAAGGAGAAAATTCTTCAAGCCGGTTTTTATTACCAGAATATTCAATAACAGGAATATCACCTGCAGAAATTATTTTTACATTTGTACGGGGATCAAGAGATTTTCCGATTTCTCTAACAGCCTGCTCAACCTGTTCATTGTAAGCAGCCATTGAAGAACTTCTGTCAATCAAAAAAGTAATATCGGCAAAATCATTATTATTTGCGCTGCCTAAAAACTGAACATCCTGACAAGGCCGCTTATTTTCTGTAATATAAAAATTTTCACTTTTAAGACCAACAACACTCTGCCGTTTTCTGTTTTCTACTTTTACTTCTACAACAACTTTTGGAAAATCAGTTGAAATTACACGCTCAATCTGAACAAAAAGCCCGCCAACAAGCTCCGAAAGTTTAGACATTACATAAACTTCATTCTGTTTAAAATCAGTTACAATAACATTTCCATTTTTATCTGCAGCAGCACATGTTAAAGCCGAAGCACCATTTCCGACTCTTGCATTTTCAAAAAGGGCACCATCATCTGTATCAACAGTAACAATCCGGTTAATGTCTGTTACAAGAAGATATTTTCCCCAGGTTTTAAGACATTCCGGTCTAGAGAAAGTTCGCTCATTTACAAGTTTCTGAATATAATTTCCAGAACGGTCAAATTCATAGATTCCACCGTAAACACTGTCTGCAACAAAAATTCTGTCATCAATAACTGCTATTCCTGTTGGACTTTTTAACCCTTTAAAAGCAGTTGATTTTTTAGGAGCGTTTTCAATTTTATTTCCAAAGTAAAAAAGCCCGTTTCCATCCTTATCAAAAACATCAACCCGGGAATTTCCAAAATCAGTTACATAAATATTACCAAAAGAATCTTCTGCGCAATATTGAGGTCCCACCATCTGGCCAACACCGCGACCTTTCTGGCCGAAATATTTTATAAATCCGGCATTTTTATCAAGAAGGCTAAGTCTGTCTCCTTCTGCCTCACAAACAATCATATTTCCGTTAGCAAGCCGAATTATATCAATTGGTCTGTCAAATCCATTAATTGGTCCGCCAGTTCTTTTTGTTACAATTCCATTAACATCAAAACAGACAAGTTCATTTGATCCATAAGAAGCAATCCAGATTGAGCCGTCACTATTTGGTAAAACAGAAACAGGCTGGCTGTAAATTATCACATCATTGTTTTTACCAGGAAATGATCCGCTTTCTGTAAACCTCTGCTGATATGAATCATTCATTCCGCTGATTCTTCTGTCCCGGACAATTTCAATTTTATTTTTCAGGAGAAGCCCGCCATATCCTGCATCCTGGGCACTCTGCCAGTGTTGAATCGCAGCCCCTTCTATACCAGCCTGATAATATGCTTTTCCCATCCAGGTAAGAACAAGATTTTCTCCAGGAAGATAACTTAATGTACGCTCAAACTGTCTTAAAGATTCATTGTATGCACCCCGATAAAAACTTTGAACACCTCTGCGGAATTCTTCTTCTGCAAGACTGCTTTCTGCTGTTCGGGTTGTTTCTTTTTCTGTGCGGACTGTATCTTCCAGATTTACCTGAGCAAAAATGTTAATACTGACTCCGGCAATGAAAACTAAAATAAAAAAATTCTGTTTTAAATTCATGAGTTCTGCTCCAATGCAGCCAGATGGGCTTTAATTTCTACGTTGTCACCATCGATTTTTTTTGCCATTTCCAGATATTGTCTGGCTTCCTTCATAATTCCCAGTTTATAGTAAACCCAGCCCAGACTGTCTAAAACTGCAGCACTGTTAGGAGAAATCTCATAGGCTTTTTTGCAGAAAGACAAAGCTTTTGGCAAATCCTTATTTTCGCAGGCTAAAACATACCCCAGACCATTAAGCGCAGTCTGATTATTCTGTTCTAAAGCTAAAGACTGTTCATAATAATCAAGACACTGCTTTACGTCATCCTGCTGCCACGCAATATAAGCAAGAGAAGCATAAACAGATGCCGGTTTATAACCTGTATCAAGAAGTTTATTCAATTCGTAATCTGCAAGTTTTTTTCTGCCTGTAATACAATAAATAACTGCCAGAAGATAACGGCACTGCAAAACTCTGTCAAGTTCATGTTCAGATTCAGAATTAATTGAATCATCACTTTCGGAAGAAGTAACAACATTTTCCAGATACAAGAGAGCGTCATCATATCGTTTTAATTTTGAGTAACAGAGACCAAGATAGTAGCTTACATCAACAGGATCTGCATCACTATCAGCAGACAGTCCTAAAAAAAACGCAAGAGATGCAGAATAATTGCGCCTGTTATATAAATCAATTCCTTCCTGAAGAATATTCTTTGTAATCATATCCCACCCGTTTTTTTTGTTTTTTAAGTTGAAAAAAACTCCCCCGAATTTTTAATTCAACTTATATAAAAATACACTTCATTGTAATGCACTTTTATTTTACTTCTATAATACAAAATTATCAAGGATTTTTGAAGAGGCTGTCATTGAAAATCCAGGTTCAGAAAGAATTCTTGATATACTAATGTAGCCGTCCATAACAGCCCGGTAATCACTATTTTCTTCCGGCAGTTCTGGATAAAAGCGGGAAATCATTTTATCTCCCGGCCTGAACTGAGTAGAAAAACTGTCACCTTCCTTTTTTTCCAATTCAACTGAATCGCAATATTCTCGTATACATGGATGTGTTAATTTTACGCCTTTATAGCTGTCTAGAGAAAATGCATTTATATTTACAAAGTATTTACATTCACCTGGAACTTCAGAATCTTTTCGGCCGCACAAAAGGGCAAGATGAGGAAGATTATCTGAAACAAATTTACTGATTGCTTCATATTTGAGTTTTGATTTATCAGGTTCAGTACCGCCAGTGCTAAGACTCACAGCAATTGCGGGAACACCATAAAGTGTTGATTGTCTTGCAGCCCCGCAAGTTCCTGAATAAATAATATCAGTTCCCATATTGGCACAATCATTAATACCGCTTACAACAACATCAATTTTTGGAAAAAGTCCGCTTTTAAGCCCGGAAATTGTACAGTCTGCCGGAAAACCTGTAATACTATACATATTTTTAATTTGATTTCCCTGGGAATCTTTAAATGGTTCAATTTCAAGGGCTGTCTGCATAATTATACAGTTTGATGAACAGCTTCTGTTAACATGTGGTGCAAGGACAAAAACTTCATATTTTTTTCTCAATGATTCCGCCAGTACATTTATTCCTTTAGCATTAATACCGTCATCATTAACAACAAGAACTTTCATTATATATACCTTTTAATAATTTTGTTTTATTTTACCCCAAAACCGTAAAAAACACAATTGAGAAGAAGTAAATATAATAATTAGATTGAAAATACTCTTAACTTATAAAATATGAACGCCGGCAACAGGTTTTACTTCATAACATTCTGGCTTAAAACCGAATATTCTTTCGTATTCCACAAGTTTCTGCTTATATGATTCCACATCTTCTTTTCTGAGAACAGTAAAAATACATCGTCCGAAACCTTTACCTGTAATACGCCCACAGTTAGATGGAGTTCGAATATCTTCTATGCTTGGATCAAGTTCTCCAACCCGTTTTAAAAGCCAGTCAATTTCAGGACAGGAAATTTCGTAATTGTCCCTCATATTTTCGTGACTTTTATTTACAGCTCTGGCAAAACCGGAGAATTCTTTTTTAGAAAGGCTTGATTGAGCTTCCAGAACATATTTGTGTTCCTTCATTATGCAGATAAGCCTGCGCCTGAGTTCTTCACTTACAACGCTTAATGTTTCGTTAATTTCCGATCCATTGTCTTCGTAAACCCACCCACCAAAAACATTGGACTTGCGAAGTTTTAAATCTCCAAGCAAAAGACCGTTTTCCGGCTGCTGGAGACATTCTTCATTCCATGTTACTATTCTTGGAACTCTGGCATCTGTAAGAAGTATTACTTTATCCTTGAAGTTGAATGGCAAAAGTTCATAAGTGCCATCATTGTGATCTGTAAGAACAATATTATTTTCCTTAGAGAAAACTGCTGTAAAAATATCTGCCTTATAATTTTCCTGACCAAGAAAGAATTTATTACCTTTTTCTATTACCTGAAGAAGCTGGGCCTTTGTGCATTTAAAACCCATCATATCCTTAATGGCCCAGGCAACGGCAACCTTAATTGCTGTTGTAATACCAAATCCGGCAGAAGGCAGAATTTCTGAATCAACTGTAAAATTCATACCCTGGCAGGCAAACCCCGCACTATTAAAGCCATAAACAACACACTTAATGGCATTTGCCCAACGGTCTTCCTTGCGGTATTTCATTGTAGATAAAGTTGATCTTTTCTTTTCTTTTAGTTGAGGATAATAAAACCTGAGATTTCCATCATCTCTTAAAGAAACTGCCACTCTAACTGGAAAATTTACGGCCATTGACAGGGTTTTATCCTTAAAGAACCAGGAATGCTCCCCAATAAGATGGAATCTTCCCGGAGCTTCTGCAACTGATGCAGGATTTTCTCCATATTCCTCCTGATGAAATTCATAAACTTTTTCCATTTCCCCACCCCGTCCAAAAATTATGCAGAACAATGCCGTTAACAAATTAATTAATATTGAACATTTTTAAAATATGTGTTTAGATAATTTTATAATGATTTCTCTATTTTTGCAAATTTTTTATTCAATTTTTTCCGGTTTCATGGAAGCCCTTTCTATTGGAAACGAAATTTTCCATTTTGGCTCGCCATTTCTTGCATTGTTCTGCCTTGTTCCTCTATATATTGCCATAAGGAAGTGCAAAAGTTACAGACAGGCTTTCTTTGTTTTCTTTCTTCAGGCAATTACAGTTCACATTATGTCCAGTTTCTGGCTTAAAAACTTCAGGGATTTTGCAATTTTTACTTTAGGTGCCAGTGCACTTGGTGAAGGTATTATTGCAGGACTGTGCGGTATATTCAGCTATTCATATTTTGCTAATGAAACTAAACAGGATAAATTCCAGCAGATAAGCGGTTCACTTTTTTATAAAAATTTCTTTAACATTTTCTGGTTTACAATTACATGGGTTTTCTGGGAATGGATGAAGTCAACTGGATTTCTTGCTTATCCATGGGGAACTCTATTTTTGGCAGCATATAAATGGAAATTCATCACACAGATTGCAAGTGTAACAGGGGTATGGGGAATCACCTTCCTTTTTGCTTTTATAAACGGAATTCTTGGAGAAATAATACTGAATCTCCCCATTATTAAAATCAGCCCCACACCTTACCGGATTTACAGAAACCTTCTGCAGAATTCAATTCTTGCAGCAGTATTAACAGGAACCACACTTGTTTTTGGCATATTCCAGTATTTTTATCCACGAACTCCTTCAAAATATGTAAACACAGTTATTGTTCAGCAGAATTCAGATCCTTGGGAAAGTGACGAAATTGACGACATAAATAAATCAATAGCACTTACAAGAGACGCCGTAAAAGAAATGAAACGTGAAGGTATGAGACCAGATCTTGTTTTATGGAGCGAAGGAATACTTTCACATTCAATGCCACAAAGCAGAAGTTACTATAAAACATCTCCAAAAGAATTAAGCCTCTCGTCATTTATAGAAGAAATCGATACTCCGTTTATTATTGGCGGCCAGGGACTTTTAAACTCAGCAAAAAGACATTATGGTAATGCCGCAATTCTTTTTGACAGTCGTGGAAATTATTCAGGATTTTACTGCAAGCAGCACCTTGTTCCATTTGCAGAAGAAATTCCATATCTGGATAATCCTATTGTTAAAACAATGCTCAAGAAACTTCTGGGATTTTCCAACGGATGGACAAAAGGAAATCAGACTCTTATATTCCAGATTCCAATAAGAAGTGCACCAGGTTATCCGGCTCCCCTGGAATATTCACTTAAACCGGTAGATATAATTTCTCTTAACAAAGACGGCTCCAATGATTCAAAACAGACAGAAAAATGGATTACAAACAAGGGCTACAATCCTGATTCCAATGTAAGATTTTCTACACCAATCTGTTTTGAAGATGCATTCCCGGATGTGTGTTCAAAATTATTTAAGGCCGGAAGTGAAGTTTTTATGAATATTACAAATGATTCCTGGAGTAAAACTGTTTCTGCTGAATACCAGCATTTTATTGCCGCCAGCTACAGAGCTATTGAATATAGAACAACTCTTGTGCGCTCAACAAATTCCGGATATTCTGCAATAGTTGGTCCTAACGGGAAAATCCTTAAAGATCTGCCTCTTTTTGAAGCCTGTGCAACTGGTTTTGCAGTTCCTGTTTATCCAAGAAAATTCACTGTTTATGCATATTGCGGTGACTGGTTTGCATACCTGTGTTTCTTATTCATCGCAATCCTTTATGCAAAATATCTGTGGGAAATTTACTTAAAAAATTCAAAATTACTCAAAAAGTTTAAGCCTGTTACAATAATTATTGTAAAAAATCCAGACAACATTTATTACGAAAAGACTTATCCCAATATTACAGATATTTCTCCAGTAAAATACCCGGAAATTCCTGTAAAATCAAATAAAAAGTCTCCAAAACCAAAGTCTCAGACTAAAACCCGGAAAATTCAGGAAACTGATGAAAAACCAGCAAAAACTACTGCAAAAACCGTTAAAACTGCAGCCAAAACAGTAAAAACCACAGTAAAAACTGCAAAAGCTAAAGCTAAAATACCAGAAAAAACTAAAACTGTAAAAAAGACAAAAAAATGAAAAAGGTCACTGTAAGGTCAATTGCCACATTAATCGCCGCTGCCTCAATCTGCCTGGGGGTATTTACCAGTTTTCCTGCTGGAACAAGCCCCGTAATGTTTTCAATGCAGAATTTTCTAGTAATTACCTCATCTTGTCTGCTGGGCAGCATTAACGGAGCCGGAGCCACTGGAATATTCCTTATGCTGGGATTTCTTGGTATTCCGGTATTCTCCGGTTTTAGCAGCGGGATTCAATATATTCAGGGAATAAACGGCGGATTTCTCATAGGATATTTTATAGTTTCAATTGCTGCCGGCCTGATAATGGGAAGTCCTGTAAAAGCCGAAAGACACGTTAAAGGCAGACTCTACATAAAAACAGCACTAACTTCACTGTTCTCCTACTTAATAATCTACGTCCCAGCCATTCTATGGTTTATGAAGGTCCAAAGGGAATCAGGAACAAATTATTCATTTACCGAAAGCTTTAATCTTGTGTGTGCTCCATTTATTGCACTAGATATTGCCAAAGCAGCATTAACAGTCCTTATATGCGTTCCATTAAGACCGGTTTTAAGTGATATTCTTTACGATCCGGAATGACAATCTGTTATTCTTTAATGCCATTAAAGTAACTTAAATTATATGAAAACTTGAAAAATTTTAAATTTCAAAATTCTCCAAGTCAAATTGAACTTCCGGAAAATTCTAAAAAAAATTCGTAAATTTAAATCAAAAAGACTTGTTCAAACACATATAGTGTTATATTATGTTCAAGGTGACTTGATTGTCACTATATATGTAAACTTCATAAATTGTGAGGAACAGGTAAATGCGTTGTCCATACTGCGGAAGTCTTGATGACAAAGTAATCGAATCCCGAACAATCGCCTGCGGAGACCAGATTAGACGCCGAAGAGAATGTATTTCCTGCGGCTCCCGTTTTACAAGTAAAGAAACAATCGAAGAAAAACCTTTGAATGTTGTAAAAAAAGATGGTACCAGACAGCCTTTTGATATTGCAAAAGTAGAAAAAAGCATCCGTCGTGCAGTAGAAAAACGTTCAGTTACAAGTGAACAGCTGGATTCGATTCTTGAAGAAATTGAAAACGCTGCCACTATAAAAGGTAAATCAACAAACGAAATCACCACAAATGATCTTGGTGAACTTGTTATGGAACAACTGGCAAAAGTTGATAAAGTAGCATACATTCGTTTTGCCAGTGTATATAAGCACTTTGAAAACCTGGATGAATTTATCGAAGAAGTAAAAAACATTAAATAAGCTGGATATTCCAGCACAACTAATATCAATTAATAAAAAAGGATTATTGGGAGGATAAAATGAGCAACCAGTCTGTATTTCCTGAATGGAAGAATTTCCTGGGAACAAGCAAAGATGCAGAAACAGCACATTTTCTTACAAAAGTAGTAAAACGTTCAGGTGAAATTGCTGAATATAACCGCAAAAAAATCGAAGCTGCCATCGGAAAAGCAATTCAGGCAGTAGAAAAACACGAAAATCCAGAAAAAGCGGAAAAACTTACAGACCAGGTTGAAGAAAGACTCAGACTTCTTCTTACAGGACAGAGAACACATTCAATTCCTGCAATCGAAGAAATTCAGGATATTGTAGAAACTGTTCTCATAGAAAACAAAGAAGTAGAAGTTGCAAAAGCATATATTCTGTACCGTGCCCAGCATGATGCAATGCGTGATGCAAAAAGCCTCATGATTGACATCAACAAAACAATGGACGGATACCTTGGTCAGAGTGACTGGCGTGTTAATGAAAACGCAAACGTAAACTTTTCTCTTGGGGGACTTATTCTCCACAACTCAGGTACAATTACAGCAAACTACTGGCTTAATAATATCTACTCAAAAGAAGTTGCAGAAGCACACAAAACTGCCGCATTCCATATTCATGACCTTTCTATGTTCTCCGGATACTGTGCCGGATGGTCTTTAAGACAGCTTATTGCAGAAGGTCTTGGCGGAGTTCCAGACAAAATCACATCAACACCGGCTACTCATCTTTCTACACTGGTAAATCAGATGGTAAACTTCCTTGGCATCCTCCAGAACGAATGGGCTGGTGCTCAGGCGTTCTCTTCTTTTGACACATACCTTGCTCCTTTCGTAAAAAAAGACAATCTTACAGACAAAGAAGTGCGCCAGTGCATCCAGAGTTTTCTCTATGGAGTTAATACTCCAAGCCGATGGGGTTCTCAGGCTCCATTTACAAACGTTACTCTTGATCTTAACTGTCCGGAAGACCTTAAAAACAAAAAGGCTGTTGTAGGCGGAAAAGAACAGGATTTTACATACGGTGACTGCCAGAAAGAAATGGATACAATCAACAAAACATTTATCCAGCTTCTTATTGAAGGTGATGCCAACGGCCGTGGATTTGCTTACCCTATTCCAACATACAACATTACCCGTGATTTTGACTGGGATTCAGACATTGCTCAGCTTCTGTTCCACATGACTTCAATGTACGGTACACCAAACTTCCAGAACTTCGTTAATTCTGATCTTAATCCAAACGATGTTCGCTCTATGTGCTGCCGTCTTCAGCTGGACAAGCGTGAACTTCGCCGTCGTGGCGGAGGTTTGTTTGGTGCCGACGAATTTACAGGTTCCATTGGTGTTGTTACAATCAACCTTCCTCAAATCGGATACCTGGCAAAAAGTGAAGATGAATTCTTTGCCCGACTTACACGTCTTATGGATCTGGCAAAAGAAAGTCTTATTGCAAAGAGAAAAGTAATTCAAAAACTTTATGACAGTGGACTTTTCCCTTATACAAGACGTTACCTTAAAACACTTGTTAACCACTTTTCAACCATCGGTCTTTGCGGTATGAACGAATGCTGTCTGAACTTCCTTGGAGTTGATATTACAGATCCAAAAGGAAAAGCATTTGCAGAAAAAGTTCTTTCATTTATGAGAGACAAACTTGCAGATTACCAGGAACAGACTGGTGACCTGTTTAACCTTGAAGCAACACCTGCAGAAAGCACATCTTACCGCCTTGCACGCCATGACAAGGAACAGTATCCGGACATTATTACAAGCGGTGCAAAAGAACCATTCTATACAAACTCTTCACAGCTGCCAGTTGATTTTACTTCAGATATTTTTGAAGCCCTTGATCACCAGGAATCTTTGCAGACAAAGTATACAGGCGGAACAATGTTCCACGTATTCATGGGAGAACATCTTAAAGACTGGAAAGCCTGCCGTGACCTTGTAAGAGCTATTTCTACAAAATACAGAATTCCGTTCTTTACAATTTCTCCTACATACTCAATCTGCCATGTTCACGGATACCTTAACGGACAGCAGTTTGAATGCCCTAAATGCAAGGCAGAAAAAGAACAGGAACTTAAGAATAAGCTGGCAAAACTTGAAGCAGAAAAGGCCCAGCTGCAGAAATAAAATTGCTGTAAAAAAAAAATAGTGTTTTCTACTTGACAAAAACACTAAAGTACACTATATTTAGTGTCGATACTACTAACAGTTAGTAACTAAAACACTATATATAGTTACAAACAGAAAATTAAACAAAAAGTATTATTTTGGGAGGAATTATTATGGAAGCAGTACGAACACTCGCACAGGTAGAACAGGAAATCGCAGAAACAAAAGCACAGTTGGCTAATGTTCACGGTTCAGAAACAGAAGTTTACGCCAGAATCGTGGGCTATTATCGTTCAGTACGCAACTGGAACAAAGGAAAGAGAGATGAATTTGACCTTAGAAAAATGTTTGAATTCGACTCAGAAAAACAAGATAACAGCACATATACACTTACAGAAGCAGATAAAGGATGCTGTAGCTGTGAAATAAAAAATGAAGCAGGAATTGCAGCAACATTCGAAATGTTCACAAGAGCAACATGCCCTAACTGCCCTCCTGTAAAACAATATATGGCAGAATGCGGACTTGAAGGAAAATCAATTGATGTTGATACAGAAGCTGGTCTTGCACTTGCTGCAGCAAAAGGCGTATTTGCAACACCAACTGTAATTGCCTATGATGCAAACGGAAACGAAGTTGGCAGAGCTCATGCAGTAGAAGAACTGGATCAAATCTTTGCACGCCAGGCAATTTTGGCATAATCAGCAGATCAGGCTACAAATAAGGCTGTCCGGTTAACTCAATCTGGACGGCCATTTTTTTGCATTTACAGAAATTAGAATTATGGAAAACATTGAATCAATCATCAACAAACCTGCCGGATCACTTATTAAAACAACCCTGGTAGATTTTCCGGGACTTGTAGCAAGCACAATTTTTCTTGAAGGCTGCAATCTCAGATGCCCCTACTGCTACAACAAAAGCCTTGTTCAACCAGATAAACAATTTTCAAACAATGCAAAAGACAGGGATTATATATGCTCAACTGCAGGAGAAGTTATAAATCATCTGGAAAAACGCAAAAATGTTCTTGGGGGATTTGTAATTTCTGGAGGAGAACCATTACTCAACAGCGCCACACCTTTTCTCATCAAAAAAGCAAAAGAACTGGGCCTTAAAGTAAAACTGGACACCAACGGTACCCTTCCCGGCCTCCTTAAAAATCTGGTAGAAAATTCAGAAACACGGCCTGACTATATTGCCATGGATTTAAAAACAGCACCGGAACGTTACATAGAAATGAATCCTATGAAAGTTGATTATAGTAAAAAACTGCTGGAATCAATAAAGATTATTTCAAAATTCCCAAAAGAAAACCGAGAATGGCGCACAGTTTTAGTTCCCACACTGGCAGGCAAAGAGGAAATTCAGAAAATTTCGGAATTATTGCCGGAAGACGCCCAATGGTTTTTTGCCCATTTTAGAAATGAAAACTGCATAGATCCACATTTTAATGAATTTTCCCCTTATTTAGACAGGGAAGAAGAGGAACTTCTGGAAATTGCAAGAAAAAGAATCCCGGGAGCAGCCATAAGATAAAAAATTGAACAAAAAAGTAGAAAAAATTGATTTTTACTATTGACAGAAAATCAAAAAATCTATAATATTTACAACATAAATGGTGGCATAGTCCAGATGGTAGAACAACGGACTCATATTCCGTATGTCAGAGGTTCGATCCCTCTTGCCATCACCTACTAAAAGCACTTTCAGTTTGGAAGTGCTTTTTTTCATTTAAATAATTTTTTTATTTTTTTAAGAGGCATAAAATGAAAGCCGAAAAATTTAAAAGTCCATTCAAAGGCCGTTCACTTTTAAACTGGATAGATTGGACACCAGAAGAAATTACTAAAATCCTTGATTGGGCAATTCTTGTAAAAAAACAATCTCACAAAGGAGAAGTACACCAGAGATTTCTTGGAAAAACTATTGCCTGTATTTTTGAAAAACGATCAACACGTACCCGTTCTTCATTCGAAACAGCTTTTGGAGAAGAAGGCGGACATCCTGTATTTATGAGCACAGATGACATTCAGTTGGGTGGAAAGGAAAGTGTTCAGGATACAGCAAGAGTTTTGGGAAGAATGTTCAGTGCAATTGAATTCCGCGGCTTTAAGCAGGAACATGTTGAACAGCTGGCAAAATATTCAGGAATTCCAGTAATCAACGGTCTTACAGACGATTTCCACCCTACTCAGGTTCTGGCAGACATTATGACACTTAAAGAACATTTTGGAAAATTAAAAGGTCTTTCAATGTGTTTCTGTGGAGACGGACGTAACAATATGGCACGTTCACTTATGCTTATCTGTTCAAAACTCGGAATTAATTTTTCTATTTTTTCTCCAAAGGAATTGTATCCGGACCAGGAAATTCAGGAAATTTGTAAACCTTTTGCTCAGGCAAGCGGTGCAAAAATCACTATTTCTGATGAAATTTCGGTTGTAAAAAACGCAGATTGCCTTTATACTGATGTATGGGTATCTATGGGAGAAGAATCTCTTAAAGAAGAAAGATGCCGTCTTCTGGCTCCGTTCCAGGTAAACAAGGCCTTAATGGATGCAACAGGAAAGAAAGATACTGTTTTCTTCCACTGTCTGCCTGCCATTAAAGAACAGGAAGTTACAGAAGAAGTTTTTGAAGGAAAAAACAGCCTTGTATGGGATGAAGCAGAAAACCGCAAGCATACAATCAAGGCAATCATGTTAGCTTTAATCTAAAGTTTAACAGGATTTATTCCGATACTGTAAAAGAGGTATAAAATGAAAAGAATTCTTTCAACAGTTATTTTTGCGCTTTTGATGATTGTACCATCAATTGCATTCGGCCAGGAAGCAGAAAAAACAAAACCTATCTGGGATCACGGCAATAACGTATCCGACATTACTTATGTTAATGCAAATATTCTCAAGATTTATGACCAGCGTGAATCTTATGTTGTTCTTTACGAAAAACCAGGATTAGGAACTGGGAAAGCAGTTGTTCCAAAAAAATGGTACAAAGAACACAAAATTGTATTCCGGAAAAAAGAAGGCACCCTTGCATCTTACATGACAGTTTTGTACAAAAACAATGAATTCTACAAAGTTTACCTTACTGTTCCTGTAAGCAAAAATGATCCAGTTTGGGGATTCGTTCCAAACAATGTTGACGTGCAAGGCACAGATGCTGATACTCTGGAGTTTAGTCTTAAATAATCTTTGTAATGATTATACAAAGGCCGGGGCTTTTTAAGGGTTCCGGCTTTTTTTATATCCTTATTTAATTTAAATTTATTCCACATGCAGGAGCAGAAAATGGATTTAATTACCAGTGAACAGATTAAAATGTTCAGCAATTTTTTAGATAAATATGAACATTTTTTTATTATAGGCCATAAAGAACCAGACGGAGACTGTATTTCAAGCTGTCTTGGTCTTGCAGAAATAGTTAAGGCAAAAGGAAAAAAATATACATTACTTTCTAACGGGCCCTTCAAAAGACCGGAAATCAAAAAATTTGCAAGAAAATTTAAAAATGAAGTTCCTTTTTTAGATAAAGAAGAAGCTGAGAAAACCGGATTAATTATCACCGACTGCAGCGAAATTCACCGGTTAGGAGAAATTGGCGAAGATCTTAAAAACTATGAAGCATTTATTGTAGATCATCACAAAACATCTGATGGTTCAATAGAAAATGCTATAGTTAATTCTACTGCACCAGCCGCCGCTTTAATTGTTCAAATGCTTTACGAAGGAATTATTGGTGAACTTAAAAAAAACGTGGCAGAGATTCTTTTCTTTGGTCTTTCTACAGACACAGGGTATTTCCGTTTTCTTACAGATAAAGAAAGTGAAGTATTTATTGCAAGTGCAAGACTTGTAAAAGCCGGAGCAAATCCAAAACAAACTTACAATGAAATTACCGGTGGTAAAAGCTGGAATACCAGAAAACTTCTTGGGCTTATGCTTGAACGTGCCGAGCGGTATTACAACGGAAGACTTGTTATAACTTACGAAACATTGGAAGATACAAAAAAGCTTGGACAGGAAGGCCGTGACAGTGATGCACTCTACTCCACCGTATTAAGCTGTGATGAAGTAGAAGCGGTAGTTTTTATCAGACAGGATTCAGAAAGCAGTTGTACTTTTGGTCTTAGAAGTAAAGACAAAATTGATGTAAGCAAAATTGCCAGCCAGTTTGGTGGCGGTGGTCACAAAAATGCATCTGGAGGAAGTACAGAACAAACTATCCAGAAGTTAATACCTGCAATGAATAAAGCTTTTTCTTCTGTTTTTAATTGATTTATTTATTTCAGTTGAATTATTACTTAAGGGGCTGTCCAATAAGTCCTGTGATGCTGAATTTATTTCAGAATGACAGAGGCTTAATTCTTTTGGGACAGCCCCCTTTTTTTTATTTTTCTATTATTTTTAATTATTTTACTTAGAATTACTTAGTTTTATTTATATTTATATAATTTTACTTATTTTAACTAAGTTATATTTATTTTTACTTATATATTTTTGTTAAATTTACCACTCAAAAATTTGATTTTTTAATAAAAATTCAAACTTTTAGTTTAAATTTTTATTAAAATTCCAACTTTTAGTTTAAGTTTTATTTTTTGGCACAAAACTTGCTATAGAGAAAGCATAAACATCAACATAGAAAAATTGGAGGAATTATGTTAAAAGACAAATTAGACCAGATCATGGAAGAGTTCAAAACAGGAAAAATCACTTTCATGGATTTTAGAAACAAAATTATTTGTGAAACCTACAGGAATTACAACATGTACAGAAAAGTGCTGCCTGAGCTAGATGATTTTCACGATTTTCTGCTGTTTTTTATTCCACAGATTCAAACTGTTCTTACAAAATATAAACCGGAGCTTTCAAAGTTTTCTACTTTTTATTTCACCTTCATCAATACTGCCATAAAAAGATGGAAATATATTCAACGGTTTAATGAAATAAAAGAAGATATTTCCCTGGTTGGAGAAGAAAGTCTTTTAATGGATACCATGGAAAAATATTCAAAAAGTGAAGCAGAAAACCATCTGGAAATTTTTCACAGCAGAATTAACAGCCAGCAGAAATGTACTATTAAGGATTTAATGTCTGACCAGAGAAAAGAAAATTCAGAAAGAAAAAACAATGGAATTATAAAACGTGCTGTAATTATCGCAGGTCTTAAATTATCATATTATATGTCGGATGAAAGACTAAAATCAATTTCAGAAT
>JAEDJS010000036.1 GCA_016296205.1 Treponema sp.
CTTTTCCAGAAACAATATTTGCATTTTCATCAACAAGGCCGTGTTTATAAAAATTTTCCAGTGCAGATAAATAACCGGAACCGCAAATGCTTTCTGCTTCACCGCCACCTAAAGTCTTTGTAAAACAACTTTTATTTTCATTTACGCCAATATAACTTACTGCATGAGGAACAGCCGTACTTCCACATTCCATATTTGCTCCTTCAAAGCATGGTCCGGCACTGGTACTTGAAGCAATAACTTTTTTAACTGTACTGTCAAAGTATCCAATTTCTGAATTTGTGCCCATATCGCACAGGTAAAAGCTTTTCTGAGAATTTAAATTTCTTCCATAAGTAACTGCGCACAAAAAATCTGCACCAATAAAAGCACTTAAAACAGGGGGAACATAAAATTCAAAATCATCTTTAACATAAAAATTCTTTCCAATAATTTCATAATAGTTGAATTTTTTACCAAAATTGCATTCCGCATAGAATGGGTATACTGCAAGACCAGTAACTGGAATGTTGCACAAAATGTTCAGCATTGTTGTGTTTCCGCAGATAAATAATTTTTTAAGAACACAGGACTTGTTGAATTTTAAAGAAATTGAATCAAAACATTGAGTAACAAGAGAATTTATTTGAGAGCAAATTAAGTTATGAAGATTTTTAAAACCATCTGAATTGCTGGCGGCACATATTCTTGAAATCACATCTGCACCAAATACACGCTGACTGTTTGGCTGGCCTATAAAAAAAAGCCGGCGTCCATTCTGTAAATTATACGCAGTAAATGCAAGTGTGGTTGTACCTAAATCAAGAGCAATACCAACTGGCACAAAAGATTTAACATCAGAAAATTCATTATGAACCTGAGCATAATCCTGGATTTCTTCACCAGAAACAACAATCCTAAAATCAACTTCCCCACCACTGGCACCAGGACACAAACCGCAATTTGTACATTTTTTGCAGATCATTCCAAAACCTCGCATTTTACACAAACACAGCTATTGCTCTTAATCTGAGTTTTAATTGAAGCACTTTTTGGGCTCCCGTTTCTATAAATAAAAAGCACCTGAGTTTTTTCTCTTTCTAATTCTGATTTTTCTTTCCAGTCAATTACATTGTAATCAAAAATTTCAAGAGCAGTATTTTTATAAACTTCAAGAGATGATGATTTTTCTGATTTATTGTAATACAAATCAATAGCCTTTGCGTGAATATCCTTTGAATAATTTCTTTTGTACCAGGATGGATAACTGGATGTTTTTCCACGGCAGATATAGTCGAATTTTAAAAATTCCTGGCCATGAACACAAATTGAATTTTCACTGGTAATAAAATCAAACAGTTTTTCAAACCAGAATTCAAGGGAGTGGGCATCGGAAAAATAATTTTTACTGTTAAAAAAAAGTTCAAGGTCTTCAAAAAAATCCCATTCCGTTTTATTACATTTTGCATAAAGGTCAAAAATATATTCCAGTGTCCTTAAAAAATTCTGACTGTTGTAATAAGTATCAACAAGCAAATCAACATGTTTTAAAAATCTTATATCTCCAGCACTTAACCATGGACTGGAAAAAACTTCATAAGGTGGAGTTGAAAGATATTTATATTGATTATAATTTTCTGCAAATTTTTCCATTTGAGTTCCGTGAAGAATTTTTAGAAATCCAAGTTGAAGCATTGAAGGTCTTTGTCCTATTGCCCAGTTAAAAGACATTTTAAATTCAACAAGACCTTCAAAGGGAAGCCCTGCTATAAGATCCAGATGAACATGAATTGATTTTGGAATATTCAAAAGCACATAATGAACGTAATCCAAATCTTCCTTGCGATGGATTTCATTTAATGTGGGAGGATTTGTTGTCTGCAAGCCTATTTCAAACTGCATCATTCCAGGAGGAACATCTTTTATTGCATCCAATGCTTTCTGAGTTAACTGACCCGCTTCGATTTCAAAATGGAACTGACTTACACCATTCCAGTTTTCTTTTATATAATTCCAGATTTGAATATATCTGTCTTCCCTAAGATTATAAGTGCGGTCTACAAATTTAACAAGATGAACTTTATTCCTTAAAAAAAATTCAATTTCTCTTTTTACAACTTCTACACTTTTAAATCTAACTTTTTTGTCAAGGGAACTCAAACAATAACTGCAGCTAAAAGGACACCCTCTTGAACTTTCGTAATAAAAAATATTATTTGAAGGATGCAAATCATTTACAAGATTCCCGCTGCCGTCATCGTAAGGAAAAACAAGTTTATCAAGATCACAAATCAAATCTCTGGAACCAGTAAACTTTAACTCATTTTCAAAATAATAAATTCCTGGAACTTTTTGATATTCAAAATTATTTTCCAGAAGCTGGCAAAAAGTTTCTTCACCTTCACCAGCCATAATAAAATCAACGTTGGGATTATTCTTTAAAAACAAATCGGGACAAAAACTAACTTCCGGTCCGCCGCAACCAACAATGGAATCCGGAAGATTTTTTTTAATCTCTGCAATTATTTTAGCTATGAATTCAACATTCCAAATATAAACAGAAAACAAAACCATTTGAGGATTATTACAGCAAATTGAATCAAGCACATCAAGGAGATTCTGATTTATGGTGAAGTTTTGAACAGCCAGTGAAAAATCAACATTATAACCGGTATTATATTTTTTTACCCAGCTTTCAAGAGACCTGACTGCAAGATTCACATGATTAAATTTTGAGTTTATGGAAATAAGTTTACAGAGCTTCATTCTTACTGTTTCTGTTCCAGTGCAGCAACCCGATTGTTTTTTACTACATCAAGGAATAATTCACCTCTAATTGGTTTTGAATAGAAGAATCCCTGGAAATAATCACATCCGTTTTCTGCCAGCATAGTAGCCTGTTTTTCTGTTTCAACACCTTCTGCAAGAATACTCATTTTTAATTCATGAATCATTGCCATTGTATATTTAAGAGAAATTGCTGACTTATGACTTTTTTCTGCAGCCCAGACAATTGATTTATCGAGCTTTATGACACTATATGGATAATTCATAACGTTGGCAATATTGCTGTAACCAGTTCCGTAATCATCAAGAGAGAATCTGATATTTGTTTCATTAAAGACATCCATAATTCTGTTAAGACTAGTAAACTTCTTTGACGCAACAGTTTCTGTAATTTCAAAATTAATCATGCTGTGAGGAACGTTAAAACTGTCTATAATATTCAGAAATCTGGAAACAATTGAAATATCATCACATTGAGCCGGAGAAAGATTAATGTGGAATTTATTTACGCCATACTGTTCAGGATGAAACCGCTGAATAAATGAACAAACCTGCTCAACAACAATTTCGCCCAGCATACCAATTTCACCGCTTTGTTCCGCCAGGTGAATAAATTCATCAGGAGGAATATACCCCATAGATGGAGTGTACAGACGACAAAGAGCTTCACATGAACTGTAAACCTGTTTGCTTACATCAAAAATCGGCTGATAATGAATTTCAAAACTTTTTTTACTTATAGCATCAGTAATAGCAGCCTTAATTGTTTCTGTTCTGTGACGCTGGGCAACATAAGAAGAATTACCAAATGTTGCAGAATTAGTATTATGAGGATCAAAGGAACTTGCATTGTAGTCGATAATACCAAGCACATCTTTTAAACAATGAACATGGCTTGGATATTTTACTACATTCATATTAACAGAAAGAGTGTAAGAATTCTGATTTACAAACCAAGGCAGATCAAATTTACTCAGAATAGTATTTACATAGTCTGTTGCATCTTTTATTCCTTCAACAAGAATAACAAATTGAGGTCCAAAAAAATGATAAACAGTATTTTTTCTATCAAGTGATTTTAAATAATTAGCAATAGATTTTAAAATTGCATTGCCACCATCAGAGCCGGCTTTTTCATTAACATAAGCAATGCCGCCAACTTTTAATGCAATCACACTAAAATTCTTTTTGCGGTTCAAATTAATTTTTACAATCTTTTCAAAAAGATTTCTGTTAAAGGAACCAGTATTAGCATCAATAAACTCAAGAGGATTCTGCAGCGTAAGAAAAATAAAGAAAAGAGAAAATGAAATTCCAATTTCCTGCAGGAGAAAACGATAGAAGAACAGCTGAACAAGGCAAAGGGTGAGAGTAAAAACAGTATAAAACACAAGAGCACAAAGCTGCTGTTTATTCAACAACCTTTTATTTTTAATAATTTCATATAGACAAACCAGAAGATAAAAAAACGCACTGAGATAATTTACAGTCTGGCCCATTCCGCGATGATACCCCTGGTCATCAATATAAAATTCAAATCCGCAGAAAGGTGTAAAAAGAATTCCAATTACAACAATGGAAAATGGTATTATAATAACCCACCACTGTTTTGCAGAAATTTTTTCATCATTTATAATAAGAAACGCAAATAAAGCATACAAAGCCGGAATTGTAATCTGAACAAAGAAATGGGCCATGTGAATAAGATAATTCAAAACTATGTGATCTTTACCCACCCAAATTGTACTAACTATTGCACTTAACAAATCCGTTAAAGAAGAAGCGATTGCTGAAAAAATCATAAGCTGGTAAACTTTACACTGATTTGTTTTAAAATTATTGAATGAAGAAAAAACAACACCAAGAACAATATTCAGACAAATGGCACATATATCAAAATACAAAATCCATGGAACCTTGTTTACGTTAGCAATCAAAGAATCCTGAAATAAATGGCATGAATTAACAATCTCAGTAATAATATTCATAGGCTTATATTATATCATTGTCTGCTAAAAATCTCAAATTGAATTTTTAAGATATTTATAGTATATTAATAAATGATTGAAAATTAAAAAAGTTCATAAAACTAATTCAGGAGATTAAAAATGGCTTGTGATAATAATTGCTCTTCATGCAAAGACAAATGTGAAAAAAAAGATTTCAGAGTGCCGCTCAAAGAAGGTTCAAAAGTAAAGAAAGTTATTGGTGTTATCAGCGGTAAAGGTGGTGTAGGAAAAAGTCTTGTAACAAGTATGATGGCTGCCAGAGTTCAGAAAGACGGATATCGTGCAGCAGTTCTTGACGCAGATATTACAGGGCCTTCAATTCCAACTGCTTTTGGTGTAGGTCAGGAAAAGGCAACAAGCGGATCCAGATCAAAAGCAGACGGAACTCTTGATGAATTTATCAAACCGGTGGTAAGTGCAAAAGGTGTTCAGCTTATGAGCATGAATTTTCTTCTTACCAACGAAACTGATCCTGTTATCTGGCGGGGACCTGTTATTGCCGGTGCAGTAAAACAGTTCTGGACAGATGTAATGTGGGACGATGTTGATTTTATGTTCGTTGACTGTCCTCCAGGAACCGGCGACGTACCTTTAACAGTTTTCCAGAGTCTTCCAATCGATGGAATTATTATTGTTTCAAGTCCACAGCAGCTTGTTCGTGTTATTGTAGAAAAAGCTGTTAACATGGCAAATATTATGAAGATTCCAGTTCTGGGACTTGTAGAAAACATGAGCTATGTAAAATGCCCAGACTGCAGCAAAGAAATTAAAATCTTTGGCGAAAGTAACATTGACAACATTGCAAAAGATTTTGATCTTAAAGTTCTTGCCCGTCTCCCAATCAGCAGAGAAATTTCTGTTTCAATTGATAACGGCGAAGTAGAAGAATTGAATCTTACAGAACTTGATGAATGTGCAAACACTGTTGAATCACTTTTAAGCAAATAAAATGAAACTTATCTCAGGACCAATGGCAACTCTTTCTACCGAGGCATTTAGAGTTTTAGTAGAACAATTTGGTGGTTGCGATGAATACTTTTCAGAAATGATTAACGCCTCCACTCTTATAACCGGTGGTCCCTGGGAAAAATTTTACTTAATCAACAAAACTGCCCCTGATAAAATGGTCTGGCAGCTTACAGGTCACCAGGCAGATAAAATTATTCAGGGTGCAGATTTTTTATGCTCCCAAAACTTAGGCGGAATTGGAATTGATCTAAACATGGGCTGCTCTGCCCCTCAAATTTACAGAACCGGTGCTGGAATTTCCTGGATGTTAAAACCAATAGAAGAAACGGCCGCTCTGGTAAAGGGTGTAAAAGAAGTTCTTAATCAGCATGAAGCAAAAACCGGCAGCCATCTGAGACTTAGTGTTAAGTGCAGACTTGGTGATGAAGATTTTACTGTGGACCAGTTCATTAAATTTTCACAGATGCTTGCAGAAAATGGAGTTGAATTAATTACACTTCATGCCAGAACAAAAAAAGAAAAATACAGAGGTCTTCCAAAATACGAATACTGCCAGAAATTAAAAGAACATTTTGGCAAAGACTTAAAGGTTTATCTTAACGGCGCAATTGATTCAAAAGAACGGCTGGATTTTGCACTTTCAAAATCACCGGACGTAGACGGAATCATGGTTGCAAGAATGGCCGCTCAAAAACCATGGATTTTTAAAGAACTGAAGTCAAAAATAGAAGGATCATTCCAGCCATTCCAGGTTGACTGCCAGAAAATTGCATTAGATTTTCTTGATCTCATAGAAGTAAACCAGCCAGTGGAATTCCACAAAACACGAGTTCAAAGATTTTTTACATATTACTGCCAGAATTTTTTCTTTGGCCATAATTTTCAGAGCGCAATGCTAAACTATCACAGCCTTGAAGAAAGCAGACAAAAGGTTAACGATTTTTTTAATACTTCCAGCTACGAAAAAATCAGAACAATAAATTAAAAAAGGCACTTCCAGATTGTTGAAGTATACATCCAATTATCACAAATTATTGGGATACACTTCATTTGGAAATGCCTTTATGATTACTCACCTAAATTCTAAAAATTAGAGAGCGTCAAAAAATCCTTTTGCTTTAAGAAGTTCTGCATTAAGAATTCCACCGAGAGCAGCACCACGTTTAGTGTTATGACTAAGTGCAACAAACTTAACGTCAAAAACATTACATGGACGAAGACGGCCAATTACACAAGCCATTCCCTTTTCTGTTTCACGGTCACGGCGTGGCTGAGGGCGGTTTTCTTCGTGGCGAACAACAATTGCGTGTTCTGGAGCACTTGGAAGTTTAAGTTCCTGAGGAACACTTGAATAACTTGTCCAAACCTTTTCGATTTCTTCCAAAGAAGGCTTTTTATCTTCCGGCAAATCAAATTCCAGAGAAACACATGCTGTATGACCATCAATAACAGGAACACGAGTACAAGTTGATGACACTTTTGGAAGATCTGCATTTTGGATTTTTCCGTCTTTAACAGTTCCAAGAATCTTAAGACATTCTTTTTCTGTTTTTTCTTCTTCTCCACCAATAAATGGAACAATGTTATCAATCATATCAAATGAAGGAACACCTGGATAACCTGCGCCAGAAGTTGCCTGCAAAGTTGTAACAATCATTCTTTTAACAGGATAACCTGCCATAATAAGTGCATGAAGAGGCATCATATATGTCTGCAAAGAACAGTTTGGTTTTACAGCAATAAATCCTTTATCCCATCCGTGATGTTTTTTCTGTTCTGCAATTACGTCCAGGTGGCTGTAGTTGATTTCTGGAACAAGCATTGGTACATCTTCTGTCCAGCGGTTTGCACTGGCATTAGAAACAACAGGTATTCCTTCTGCGGCATAAGCTGCTTCCAAAGCCTTGATTTCTTCTTTACCCATTTCAAGAGCACTAAAAACAAACTGACATTTTCCAATAGCTTTCTTTTCGTCGTTTGCATCTTCTACAATAAGATCTGCAACGCCTGCTGGGATTTCTGCACCAATAAGCCAGCGGTTCTTTACTGCATCCTTGTAAGGTTTTCCTGCTGAACGTGGACTTGCAGCAACATAAGTTACTTCAAACCAGGGATGATTTTCCAGCAGCTTGATATATCTCTGGCCTACCATTCCTGTAGCTCCCAAAACACCTACTTTAAGTTTTGCACTCATATTATTCTCCTAAAATTAATTACAAATTACACTCTTTTAACGCTTCTTCCACAACTTTTTTAGCACTATCAGTGATTTCTACCAGTGGAAGTCTTACTGTTGCAGCGGTCAGGCCTTTTACATTCAATGCGTATTTAATTGAAGTTGGGTTTCCGTCTACAAAAGCAGCCTTAAAGAATGGCAGAAGTTCATAATGAATTTTTCTTGCTTCTTCCATTTTTCCTTCAAGAGCAGCATGGCAAAGAGCAGTAACTTTTGATGGAGTAAGATTTGAAACAACCGAAATTACGCCATCACCACCGGCAGCACACAAAGGAAGTGTAAGTCCATCATCACCACTAAGAACAGCAAATTCCGGATTCTTGTTCTTGATTTTTGCAATTACTTCCATCATTTGATTTACATTACCGCTGGCTTCTTTTACACCTGCAATGTTAGGAAGTTTTACAATGCGTTCAAGCAAATCAGTTGGAATATTTGTTCCAGTTCTGCCCTGAATGTTATAAACGATAATTGGAATACCAACTTTTGAACATTCTTCAAAATGGCGGAAAATACCTTCCTTAGACGGTTTGTTATAATATGGAGTTACAACAAGTGCTGCATCTGCTCCGGCTTTTTTTGCTCTTTCACAATAGCGGACTGCATCACGAGTATTGTTGGAACCTGCACCTAAAATCAAAGGAATCTTTACTTTATTTTCGCTTTCAAATTTGCGTACTTCTGAAAATACTGCTTCGATGATTTTATCTTCTTCATCTTCATCTAATGTTGGAGTTTCTGCAGTTGTGCCAAGAGGTACAAGACCGTCGATTCCGCCACTAAGCTGATGTTTTACAAGTTTCTTAAGACCTTCAAAATCAACATCGCCGTTTGGCAACATTGGAGTAATAAGTGCTGTGAAAGCCCCTCTGAAAATTGACATTTTTTGATCCTCCATGCTAAACTCTTCAAAAATTTTTGGTATTATTACACAATTCATCAAAAAAATCAATAAATTTCAAGGTTGAATTTTTACACTTTTTTCTATAATAATATAGAGCAGGGAATTTAAAGGAGTCAATCAATTGTTGAAACAATCTTCTTGACTTTTTACGGGGGAAAACAATGAAAAAACTTGATTTTAAATCAACAGACATAAAAGAATTTTTATTTAAAACACCATTGAGAATTTCAAGCTCTATAACTGTAATTTTCTGCTCTGTTTTATTTCTTTTTAATTTCTGCAATCTTTGTGCTTACAATAAAATTCAGACTCCAGCAGAGCTTTCGCCTGACCAGATTGAATTTCTTAACGCATCAATTGAACAGAACTGGCCGGACAAAAATCAACTGCTTCATTCTCTTCCATACAACACAAGCAAACCTCTCTTTGATATTTATGCAAAAAGTGCCATCCTTGTTGATGTTTCCACTGGTGATATTCTTTTTGAAAAAAATGCTGATGAAGAAATTCCACCTGCAAGCATGACAAAACTTGTAGAAATGTATGTGGTATTCAAAGAAATTCAAAGCGGCAGAATAAATCTTGATGATGTGGTTCCTTTGTTTCCAGAATGCTGGGCGGTTAATCTTCCTTACGACGCAAGCAAAATGTTCATTCAGGAAGGACATAAAGTTACATTGAGGGAACTTCTTCTTGGTCTTGCAATTGCCAGTGGAAATGATGCCAGCATTGCAGTTGCCCACTATGTTGCAGGTTCCATGGAAGAATTTGTAAACAGAATGAATAAAATTATCTCTGACCTGGGACTAAAGAAAACCCATTTTGTAGAAAGCTCAGGTTACAGTGAATTGAATATAACAACTGCCAGAGAATTTGCAGCTTTTGCAAGAGTGTATTTAACCGATTTTCCATGGTCACTGGAAATGTTCCATGCACAAAAGGTTTTAAAATATCCGTTGCAGCACAATCTTCCAAACTGGCAAAGTGATGAACCAGATAAACAGACAATCGTTCAGTACAACACAAACAAGCTTCTTGGAAAACTGGAAGGATGTGACGGTTTAAAAACTGGATTCATAAATGAAAGCGGCTACAATTTGAGTTTAACATGTTTAAGAGACGGAACACGTTTGTTAAGCGTAACAATGGGCGGACCGGGAAGAGGCAGCGCAGAAGGAAACATTTACAGAAGTGCCGATGGAACAACATTAATGGACTACGGCTTTAATTCTTTTGCACCATACACAGCTCAGGAAAACAGCAGTTACAATATGCGCACTATCGGATCAAAAAACAGATCTGTAAAACTGATTGCCGCTGCACAGGAAAGTTTTTCTGTTCCGTTTATTGCCGGAGATTCTCCAAAAGCTTCTGCAAAATCAGTTACAAAAAATGTTATTCTTCCTAAAAGTGCAAAAGGAAAAATCATCTGCGGAAAACAATACGGTGCAATTCAATACAAAATCGGTGAAACAGTTTTAAATAATGTTCCCCTTATTGCAGACCGGGATTCAGAAGAATGCTGGTTTGGAAAACGTATTGCAGATAAAATCGCAGAATTGATTTTTTAAGTTGATTATTTTATCAACTGGCTGACAGGCACAATTTCAAAACCGGATTCAATTAATGTGCAGATAAGCTCCAAAAAATTCTGATACAAATAATCTGGTCGTGTTCCAGGAACTTTTCCTGCTGTAACAGAAATAATCTCCTCATTCTGAACCGACTGAATTGTTGCGTCAATCAAACGGTGGGAATCAAGACACAAATATTGAGGATTTTCCAGCTGCTTTTGACTTGTAATTCTGTCACTGTAAGCAGTAAAAGCTTTTACATATTTATAACCGGCTTCTTCTCCATCCTGAATAATCTGTCTGCTCTGATGATAAAATGGAGCATGCCACAAAAGCTCTAACTCTTTTCCAGTTGCCAGAAAATATTCATCCTCATTTCTTGCAAGACCACGTTTAATAAAATCAGAATCTGCATTCAATTCTGGATCAGTTAAATCACATAATGTAAAAAACAAAGAACCTGCCGCAAAACCACTAGATGCAATTTGATTTGTTTCACGAGGATATCGTCTTATAAATTCTCCGTTCAAGAAAAAAGTAACAGGAATATTATAATCTTTTGAAACAGAAATAATATTTGCAATACCTTCCGCATTTTCCATACATTCAACTGCAATACCAATTCTTTTTGGATTCTTAACTTCTTTTTGAGTTATGGCAAAAAGAGGGAACGTATTGATTTTTCCATTCAGCACTCGAACAAAAATTGCATTGGAATAATTTCTGTTTGGACAAGATGAAGTGAACACCCTGAAGGTCTGATTCTGCACAGAATGATTTTTTTGCTGCAAATCCAATTCAATAGGTGACCAGCTGCCGTTCTGATTCAAAGCATACTGTTTATTATTAGAACCACACAATGCAATAATTTTTTCATTATCCCAAAATGATTCCTTACAACCAGAAATCATTATAACTTTTTCTGATGATTCAAAGGTGTCAAAGTTTTTAAAATCAATTCTTATAATTTCAGATTCTGTTCCAACAATTAATACTTTTTTATTCCAGATATATGAAATAATTTTGTGGAATGATAATTCTTTTACAACTTTAAAATCCGGCGAAAGAATGCAAATTTTATCAGAGTCTTTTACAAATGAAAAATGAATTCCATCTGGAAGCAAATTAAAGTTTTTGCAATTATTAAAAATTTTTACATTACGATAATCGCCTTCAATTATTTGAGATTCAATTGATGAATCATTTTTTAAAATCTTAAAACAATATGCCGGAAAATAATCCGATTCTTTTTTCCAGAAAATGTTATAGTCAAGAACAGTGCCGACAAGGTTTACAAAATTTAAAAGATTTAACTGTCTGCAATAACCATTGTTTTTTGTAAGCAGGCTAAAATGGTAAGCAACTTTTTTATCTTTTACAAGAACAAAGGAATCGCCGTTGGGATCAACAAAAAAATCATCATCATTGGAAAAATTAAAAGGGATTCTACCTTCTATGGTGCCCTTCCCCACAACCTTAGAAAACAGCGCTCTGGTAAACAGTTCATTTTGTCTCACGGAATAAACAATATCACCGTCAATAAAAATAAAGCCTTTCTGATTTGTAAAATTTATACTATTGATTTTACCATTGCAGATTTTTTTAAAGCTTTCGGGAATGAGAATATTTTTTTCTACAGTTTGAGGATTACAGAAATAAATTGAATTATTTTTTTCGTAAACCAGCACTGAAGAATCAGGAGACCACTTTACTGGAACAGCTTCAAAACTTACAGGAGTTTTCTCACTTAGGATATATTCTTTATTTGTAGAAAGATTTTTTAATACAATGGAGCCGTAATTATTTTTTGTTTTTTCTATATAACATTTCCAGTTGCCGTCGGGACTTATGGACACAGGAAGTATATTTCCAAAATTTGTTTTTTCACTTTGGGTTCTGATAAAATTCCCATTATTATAATTATACAAAAAAGTTCCAAAGGTATTTCTAATTTGAAGGACAGAATTATTTTGGGTTAAAGCAAATTCTTTAGGATAACAGGTAAGAAGTTCAACTTGATTTTGATCGGTACTGTTTTTTTGAATTGTTGTTTTGAATAATGCGGAACATTCTGCATCGCAAGTTTTTTTTGTAACAGTAAAAAGAAGTTCATCGCTGGAATTTACATCCAGTGAATTAAAAGAAATCTGGGCGCCGCAAGACAGAGTAAAAAAAATAAACAGAAAAAATTCAAGGACGCCCTTTTTTATCATTTATGCATCTCCACGCTTAAAGCCAGACAAGAAAGTTCCATATCAAGCTGGTCAAGCTGCAACTGCATTTCGTCCAGTTTATAATTTCTTTCTGCTTCATTTTCTGTAAACACATATGAGTTTTCTTTAAGATCCGAAAAAATCTGATCAACTGAAATTTTATCTTCAGGACTCAATCTTGATTCACCACACCATGGACAAAATACAAATTCTTTGTTGATTGTTCTTCCGCAACATTTACAAATTCCCAGAGCATTCATAAGTTCCCCCTATTTACGTTTTAAAACAGTTTCTGGATCAATTGGCTTATTATTTTTATAAACAGAAAGATGAAGATGAGAACCTGTTGACCATCCGGTATTTCCAACAAGACCAATCTTATCTCCTTGTGTTACTTTTTTTCCTTTCTGTACAAGGCTTTTATTCATATGACCGTACAGAGTCTGATAACCATCATGATGCTGAATGATTACATAATTTCCGTATAAGTTATTAAAATCAGATTTTACAACTGTTCCAGACATTGCTGCATGAATTGGAGTTCCAGTAGGACAGGCAAAATCCAAACCAAAATGTCTGCTTGGTACTCCTGTAAATGGGTTTGGACGGGCACCAAAACGACTTGAAATTTTGTAGGACGCATAAATCGGAATTGTAAAATGTTCACCCATTGCTTTCTGCAGCTTTTCTGAATCCAAACGTGCTCCTGGAACAAAAAGCTTCTGGCCAGCAGAAATAACATCCGAATCAAGATCATTTACATCAAGAAGATCTTCAAGTTGAATTTTATATTTAGCTGCAATAGATTTAACGCTTTCATTTTTTAAAACTGTGTGATACAAACCGTCATAAGAAGGAATCACAAGTTTTTTTCCTGCCTGCAAAGAGCGGACATTTCCAATATTATTTACAGCGATTAAAGTAGAAATATTTTTGAGTCCAAATTTTGAAGTAATACCGCCAACTGTGTCTCCGGATTTTACAGTATAGTTTTTAAAAGTAACCGGTTCCTTTACAGTAACAGAAGGCTGATTAATTCCAACAAGAGAAATAATGTTTCCTTCTTCATCAACACCAGTATATTCTTCCATTGCAAAATCAATCATGGCACCTTCAATAAGCTGCGAAAGAATCTGATCTTCTGCCTGAGGAAGAGTAATTTTTTTTGCAAAAGATTCTGAATGCTTTACAATTTTTACAGCAGCCACTGAACTTAATACACTAATTAAAGCACATGGAATAATCCATAAAAGAAATCTATTTTTTAAATTAAAATTTTTTACAGAAAGAAAAAGGTTTTTAATTGCAAGAATAGTTTTTCCAGAAAAATCAGGAACCTTATTTACAGGACCTACATAAGTTGATCCGATTTTAAAATGATTTCTGTTCTGTTTTTTTGTATTTAATTTTCGAGGTGTACTGGCAATATTTGAATAACTGTAAATTTCCATATTCAAACTATCGACAAAAAACAAATCCGATATTAGAATAATTTTTAAATTTATAGTAGAATTAAATTATGGGAAAAAAATCAACCTTTAGCGTTATTCAACTTTTATTTTGTATAGTATTCATCATCTCCATTTCTTTTTTTGCAAAATTTTTTCTCATTGATTTTTTGCATGTAAAAGGTACTTCAATGTATCCTACCCTGGACGACAAACAGTTGATTTTATTTTCTAAATGCAGTTACGGAATTGTTAAACCATTTGGCAGTACTCTGATATTTTCCTGGAGAAAACCAAAGCGTGGCGACGTAGTAATTTATATGTATCAGAATCACTATGTTGTAAAACGATGCGTAGGAATTGAAGGTGACACTATTAAGTTGATTGCAAATTTTGATGATTTTTTCTATAATATGGAAATCAATGGGAAAAATATTCCACTAACAAAAACAGAATATCATCTGCTTAAAGGTAGCACTGTTGTCCCTAAAGGAACTATTTTCTGCGTAGGAGACAATTATGAAAATTCTGTTGATTCCCGCAGCTACGGTTTTATACCAGTGATAAATATTTTAGGAAAGGTTGTTACTTCATGCAAACAAACGGAATATTCAAACGAAGCAGGCTCATAACAACAGGGGTATTATTTGCCCTTTTCCTGATTATTACAATTACATTTTACGCAATTACAGGACTTTCAAAATCACCAGAAAAATCAATTTCAAAACCAACTGTTGAGCGTGGTTCCATTGTTGACCGTAACGGAAAACCTCTTGCTGTACAGACAAGTTTCTATCACTTTGTTCTCACACCAAAAACACTGCCCCATTCAAAGATTTATCAGTTTGCAGACGATGTAGCTCCAGTTCTTGGATTGAATTCAAAATCATTGGCAGAAAAAATCAAACAGAATTCAGATGCAAACTTTTTATACGTGCAGAAAAAAATCACAGAAAACCAGCATCGGGAATTATTGGAAATCATCGCAAAAAGAAATTACACTTCTGTCCGCTTTGATAAAATTCCAGGGCGAATCTATCCGGAAAATGATCTTGCCAGCCAGTTAATTGGTTACATGGGAGATGCAGGAGTTGGGCTCAGTGGAATTGAATATTCAGAGCAGAATACATTAAGTCCTCAAACTGATCCAAACAATCCGGTTCACAAATACGGAAACAATATTTTCCTTACAATTGACGCAAACCTTCAATACAAGCTGGAAAAAATTGCACGGGAAACAATGGCTCAGACAAAATGCGAAAGTCTTATGATGCTTGCTTGTGAGGCAAAAAGCGGTGAAATTCTTTCTTACATCAGTCTACCCTCTGCTAACCTTAACGCATATAGTTCTGCATCCCAGGAAGAACAAATAGACAGACCAAGTGTAAGCGCATACGAACCGGGTTCTGTTTTTAAAGTTTTCAGTGTAGCAAGTTTTATTGATGAAGGAACAATCAAAAAAGACAGCACATTTTATTGTGACGGCGTTTATGAAAAAACAACAAGCACCGGAGAAAAAATTAAAATCACCTGTCTTGGTCACCATGGAACATTAACACCAGAAGGAGCACTTAAATATTCCTGCAATGACGCACTGGCACAAATGAGTGACACAATAGAAACAAACAGATTCCTTACAAAAATCAAGCAACTAGGTTTTGGCACAATTACAGGAATCGAGCGTGCAAGTGAAACAAGCGGATTTGTAAAAACTCCCGGCGACAAGTTCTGGTCTGCCAGAAGTAAAGCAACAATTTCTATCGGGCAGGAAATTTCTGTAAGCGCACTTCAGATGATTCAGGGGGGAACAACAATTGCAAATATGGGCGTTCCGATTCAACTTACATTTATTTCAAAAATTACAGACAAAGACGGCAATATAAAATACATACATGATCCTCAGTACAAGCAGCGGGTATTCAGCGAATCAACTTCCAGATACATTATAAACTGCATGGAAAAAACTACACTTGAAGGAAACGGAACAAGGGCAAATGTAGAAGACCTTTCCATTGGTACAAAAACAGGTACAGCCCAGATGGCAGATCCTGTTCACGGTGGTTACAGCAAAACAGATTTTATTGCAAGCTGTATGGGAATCTTTCCTGTTCAAGATCCGGAGATTGTTTTATACGTTGTAATTCAGAAACCAAAAGGCGAGACTTATGGCGGAAGAATTGCCGCTCCTGCAATAAAAAAAGCAGCAAACGAAATAATCGATCACATGGGAATGAACAGAGCCGGTGCTGCAAGTCTTTCACACACTGGTAGAATCAGTGTAAGTGAACCAAAATCTGTAAATGTAGAAAAAACTGTTCCTGATTTTATAGGAAAATCAAAACGTGATATTATTCCACTTCTTTCGAGAGAGGATTTAAATATTATAATTCAGGGTGAAGGTTGGGTAAAAGAACAGACCCCGCCGGCAGGAACACCGGTTACGGAGAACATGACAATTGAACTTTTTTTGGGACAGTAGTCTTTATCACAAAAACCTGGAATTATTCAAAAATCGATTTCCTCAAATTTCAATTGATTCAAAATTTCTTGATATAAACTATCTTGCAGAAAATTCAAAACTTGTTGTTGAAGCTTCAAAAGACGGAAACATTACTGCAAAAGACGGCAACATCTATCTTCATTCAAAATACAATCCTATACGTGAAGCAGAAACATTATTAAAAGATGTAAACAGTCAGACTGAATCTGTTGTATTTTTTTCCAGTGGACTTGGTTATGCCCCAATTTTATGCGCAGAAAAATTTCCCGATGCAGGCATAATTTTGATTGAACCAGATTCCACAAGATTACTGGAAAGCTTTGCATTACTAAACTGGGCACCGCTTTTAAAAAATCCTAAATTGATTATTGCTCCTGAATGCCCTCCCGAAACAGCCGCATCCTTATGCTTCACTTTTTCTAATAATCCGCTGTTCATAAAAAACAAGACCTGGGAAAATTTAAATAGCCAATACTTTACCAGCCTAGATCTTGTTATTGAATCACGAAAGCAGAAAGATGACATTAACACAAATACCCTTGAGAAATTTTCAAAACTATGGGCAAACAACTGTTTTAGAAATCTGGATCAATACAAAAAATGCAGCGGTATTATTCCGTTAAAAAATAAAACCGATTTACCTTTTGTAATTCTTGCTGCAGGTCCAAGTTTACAAAACGTATTGCCTTATCTTAAACAAATAAAAAACAAAAGCATAATTGTCTGTGTAGAAACAGCACTGCATGCATGTTTAAGGGCCGGAGTTGAACCTGATTTTACAGTTCTTGTTGATCCTCAATATGCTTGCTATTGCCATATTAAAAAATTAAAAAGTCCTGACACAATTCTAATTACAGAGAGTGCCGCTTATCCAAGTGTTTTCCGTTTTGACTGCAAAGAGATATTACTTATAGGTTCACTTTTCCCAGTAGGAAAATATTTTGAATCAATTTTGGGAACAAAAGGTCAGCTGGCAGCCGGTGGAAGCGTTGCAACAACCTGCTGGGAATTTGCAAAATTTTGCGGATCAAAAGAAATCTACATTGCGGGAATGGATTTAGGTTTCCCATTTTTGCAGACTCACATTAAGGGAAGCCAGTTTGAAGAATTAAGCCACGCAACTTCCACAAGATTTTTAACTGCTCAAACAAAAGATGTATCTTCGTTGTATTCCGTTAATTCTTCTTTAGAAACAGATTACCAGGGCAGCACAATTTTAAGTGACAGAAGAATGGATTTTTTTGCAGACTGGTTTAAACGCAATGTTAATTTTGCAAAGGAATCAAATATAAAAACATTCTGTCTTACAAAAGAAAGCCGTAAAATTTCTGGAATCGAATATTACAATTTTGAAGATTTTTTAAGCAAGCCTGAGCCAGAAAATTTTACACAAAAAAAACAATCATTCATGTCTATTGCAACCGATAAATGCAACAGGCCAGATGAAACTTACTGCAATATGTTTGATTCAACTTATAAAGATTTTATATTTGCAATGGAAGAATTAAACAAACTGGCTGTTCAGGGAATCAAATTAAGCCAAAAAGCAATTCAAGAAAGAGGCCTTAACAGAAATACAATAATTCAACTGGATTCAATTGACAGCAATATTTTAAAATCAAAATCAAAAAATGCCGCCGCCCTTGTTTTCCCTACTGACCGACAATTGCAGGAAAAAGCCAGACACTTGCCAAATGACGAGAAATGTTTTCAATTCCACTATTCAAAATTAGTATACTCAGAACTATTAAAAGCTACCGAACAATTTCTAAAAAAAATTCGCTAAATTTTAATTTTTTTTCTAAAGTTTTTTTTCCAGTGCCCGATATATAAAATGTAAGTTAAATAACTTATAAAAATTGAATTTACTTTGGGCGAAAATAGATATCCAGACGCCCCAGGTTAATTTCATATTGAGTATTATCTCAAAATCTCCTTAAAAATCAGAACCGAAGGATTTCAGCACTTTGGTTCTTTTTTTTATTTTTGGCAACCTTTTAAACTATTGATTTTTTCAATTCCTGCCGATAATATAACGGAAAAGGATTTTTGAAAATGGTTTCCCTAAAAGTTGAAGAAATTAAAGCAGAACAAATTTTCTCAAGAGATATCTACTTGGACAAAACTTTTTTATTCTGTCCAGCAGGCTGCAGTTTTTCTCCAGCAATGAAAACTGAACTTACAGAATGGGAATTTAAAGAACTAACCTTTAACGAAGATCAACAGGAAATAAATAATCAGCAGAACAATACACAACCAGCTTTCCAAATAAGAAAAACATCAGAAATCAAAAAAGACAGCAATGGCAAAATTGAATTTGAAGAAGTTTCCTTTGAAGATATGGGAATGGAAGTTGAAATTGTTCAGCCAAAAACAGAACCTTCTAAACCAGCAGTACAAGGTGCTGTAAAAGAAACAATTCAAAAATCAACAGAACAAATCACTAATCAGGGCACAGAACAAGTTGAAAATTCAGATGATGCATCAGACAATTCCCAAAAGCCTGTTAATTCAAACACTAAACCAGACCGTGATTATTCCAGAATGAATGCTGTTAAACAGGTTTACGACGGTTATCTGAATTACATTAAAAATGTTTACACTCATTACGCAACTCATAAAGAAATCAACCTTACAGAAATAAAAGAAACTGTAAAAGATTTGTGTATTTATATTAAAGAAAATAAACGATACATGCTCAGAATAGTTCCAACATTGGAATCAAAAAACAAAAACTATTTGATCAGTCACAGCATGAGGTCAACAGTTATTTCAATTACAATTGGTTTACAAATGAGAATGCATTTAAGTGACCTGGTTGAACTAGGTGTTGCATGTATTCTCCACGAAATCGGCATGATTCGTTTACCACCACAGCTTTATATTACAGACAAACCCCTTTCTGCTGCAGAGAAAAATCAGATTGCAACTCATCCGGTAATTGGTTATGAAATTGTTAAAAACCTGGGATTTCCGGAACAAATTCAATTTGGTGTACTTGAACATCACGAAAGAATGACTGGAGACGGATATCCAAGACATCTTGACGGCGAAAAAATTTCCAACTGTGCAAGAATCATTGCAGTTGCCTGTTCATACGAAGCAATTACTGCGCCACGATTCCACAAGGAAGCTCGTTCAACTTATGATGCCATGATTGAACTTTTGCAGAACAAAAACAATTATTATGATCAGACAGTTGTTACAGCACTTCTTCACAGTCTGTCATTGTTCCCTATTGGAGCATATGTTTATCTTTCTAACGGAAAAGTTGGTCAGGTTACAGATGTTAATGCCAACAATCCTAAGTTCCCGATTGTAACAATTCTTGGGGAAAAGGAACAGAACGGCAGTCCAAAAACAGCCCAGACAAACGGAACAAATTTCCGAATTATTCGAGTAATGGATAAAAAAGAAGCAAGTGATGTTATTGCCGCCATGGAAAAACAGTTGGGGCATAAAATCATTTAATTTTTTTAAGACGTAAAAAAACCGGCCACTTCTACTTATTGCAAGAATTGTGGCCGGTTATTTCTTTGCT
>JAEDJS010000089.1 GCA_016296205.1 Treponema sp.
AGTTTGCGTTGCAAACTTATTATAAACTGCTGTTCCTCATTACATTACGGAACAGCGTAAAAAGTCAATCAATTGTTGAAACAATCTTCTTGACTTTTTATGGGAGAAAAAAATGAGTTCATATTTTACAGCAGAAAATTTATGCAAAACTTTTTCAGACAGATTGAATGGTACAAAAACTATTAAATTTAATATTCAGGCAGAGAAGGAAACTTTAACAAGTATTATTGGTCCCAGCGGAAGTGGAAAGTCAACTGTTTTAAAATTGATTTCCGGCCTTGAATTAAACGATAAAAATGTTAAGAGCAGAATAATTCTTGATGGAAAAGAAATTCAAAATCTTTCTCCTTCAAAAAGAGGAATTGGTTTTGTTTTTCAGAACAGTGCTTTATTTCAGAATATGAATGTTGTGCAGAATGTTGCTTATGGTTTGCAGACAACTGGAATGAGCAGAAAGAAATCAATTCAACTTGCATCAGAATTTTTAACTCATTTTGAACTTGCTGGCTTTGATAACAGAAACGTTGCAACTTTAAGCGGCGGAGAAAAACAGCGTGTTGCCATTGCCAGAACTTTAATTGTAAAACCAAAACTTGTGCTGCTTGATGAACCATTAAGTGCTTTGGATGCAGAACTTAGAAAAAAACTGGCAGATAAAATTCTAGAATGGCAAAAAGAATTTGGGTTTACTGCAATAATGGTTACCCACGATATTG
This sequence comes from Treponema sp., assembly GCA_016296205.1. Lineage (GTDB taxonomy): Bacteria > Spirochaetota > Spirochaetia > Treponematales > Treponemataceae > Treponema_D. Next base: position 717 of record JAEDJS010000089.1, read on the forward strand.
AAGAAGCAAAACGAATGAGTCAGAAAATTATAAGCATGAATGATTCTGTAATTTGATTTTTTAAAAAAGTGAAAAATCCAGTAAAAAAAATCTTGACAAATGTTTCTATATGTAATAATATTGTATCTATAAATAGAAACATGATTCAGGAGGTGTGATAAAAATTACGTCCGTGTAATTTTTATCACTAAGTTTATTTCGTGCTCTGCACTTCATAAACTTGGATACTCGCCATCCTGGCTCGCCGCTAACGCGGAGTTTTTATGGGAGGTGTGATAAAAATTACGTCCGTGTAATTTTTATCACTAAGTTTATTTCGTGCTCTGCACTTCATAAACTTGGATACTCGCCATCCTGGCTCGCCGCTAACGCGGAGTTTTTATGGGAGATTAATTATGAAAAAAATTACTGGAATCGCAGTCGCTTGTATGGCTCTTGCCGCACTTTCATTTACAGGCTGCGCAAAAAAATCATCACAGAAGAAAATTAAAATTGGTATTGCAAAGATTGTTCAGCATGTTGCTTTGGACGACGTTGAACGTGGAATTATTGATGCAATTAAAGAAGCTGGAATTGATGCTGAATATGATTTGCAGAATGCCAACGGTGATGTTGGAACTGCCGGACAGATTGCCGCTCAGTATAAAAGTAAGAAAGTTGATGTAGCAGTTGGTATTGCTACACCAGTTGCTCTGGCTCTTGCAAATGCCATGAAAGATATTCCAGTTGTATTCGGTACAGTTACAGATCCACTTGGAGCAGGACTTGTTACAACTCTTGAACACGGCGAAGGCAATGTTACAGGTATGAGCGATGCAATTCCTACTGTTGATCACATTAAGCAGTTTAAGGAAATTTGCGGAATTAAAACTCTTGGTTACATTTATACAAGCAACGAAGATAATAGCACAAGCAGTCTTGAACTTGTAAAACAGGCTTGCGAAGAAAATGGACTTGCTCTTGTTACTCAAAGTATTACAAAAAGCGAAGAAGTAAAAGCAGCATGTGAAGCTATTGTTAATCGTGTTGATGGTATTTATCTTTCTACAGATAACACAGTATTCAGTGCACTTCCAAGTCTTGTAAATGTTTTTGGAAAAGCAAAGAAACCAATTTTTAGCGGTGATGTTACTGGTGCTAAAGAAGGCGGAATTCTTCTTGCCAGCGGATTTAATTATTACAAGGCAGGTAAAGCAACTGGTCAGATGGTAGTTGATATTCTTAATGGTGCAAAGCCTTCAGAAATGCCTGTTAAGTTTATGACAGAACCAAGTGATTCTGATTTCCTTGTTGATTTGGATGCTGCTGCAAATTGTGGAATTAATCTTAGCCAGGAACTTATTGATTCTGCTAACTTGATTTTCCAGAATGGCGTTCTTTCAGAAAAATAATTTTTAATTCCCATTTTATGGAGGTCATTTTTACTGGCCTCCAGATTTTTTATTTTAAAGGTTTTTATGATTTCATCTATTATTATTGAAGGTCTTATTTATGGAATTATGGTTCTTGGAGTTTTTGCAACTTACAGAGTCCTAAATTTCTGCGATATGACAGTTGATGGTTCTTTCCCAATGGGAGCCTGTGTTCTTGCTGCTTGTCTTACACATGGAATTAATCCGGTAGTTGCACTGTTCATTGCTTTTGGTTGTGGTGTTCTCGCGGGTCTTGTTACAACATTGATTTATACAAAGCTCAAAATCCCAGATCTTCTTGCCGGTATTCTTACAATGACTATGCTTTATTCCATCAACCTGCGCATAATGAGTAACAAAGCTAACATTTCCCTTCTTAGAGTTACAACAATTTTTAGCGGATTGGAAAGTGAATGGGGAATTGTAATTTTCCTTTTGATTTTTGTTGCAGTTTTAAAGCTTCTCCTTGATGTATTCTATAATACAGATTTGGGATTAACTATGGGCGCCTTGGGAAGTAATCCCCAGTTGATTGTAAGCCAGGGTGTAAATCCAAATATTGTTCGTGGAATCGGAATCTGTTTTGGCAACGGAATGGCCGCTCTTGCTGGAGCCTTTGCCGCAATGTATAACGGTTTTGCAGATGTTGGAATGGGAACTGGTGTAGTTGTTAGTGGACTGGCAAGTCTTATGCTTGGTGAATTTGTTTTAAAATCGAATAAAATTGGGCTGCAGACTTTTAGAGTTTTGATAGGTTCAATAATTTACCGTGCCTTGATGATGCTGGCAAGAAGTTACGGCTACATTATTCACATGACACCAAATGATCTTAAACTTGTAACTGGCGTGCTTATTATTATCTGTCTTATTGTTTCCAGAACAAAAGCTGGCGAAAAGTTTAAAGAGTGGAAATTAAACCGCAAAAATACAAAATCAGAAAGTCAGGGAGGCAGAAAATGATTACTTTGGAAAATATTGGAATCATTTTTAATAAAAATACTCCGGATCAAAACCAGGCTTTAAAAAATATCAACTTAAAAATAAACAAAGGTGATTTTATTACAGTTATTGGAAGTAATGGGGCAGGGAAAAGTACTCTGCAAAATGTTATCAGCGGGAATTACATGCCTTCTACTGGGCGTATCCTTCTTGAAACTCCAGCCGGAATAAAAGATATTACTAAAGAAAAGGAATACAAACGGGCAGCTTATATTGGACGCATTTTCCAGAATCCCCTTCTTGGTACTGCAGGCAAAATGAGTCTTGAAGACAACATGATTATTGCCAGCAAAAAAGGTTTTAAAGGACTCAAGATTTCCCTTACAAATTCAAAGCGTAAATTGTTTAAGGAACAGCTTGCTCAGTTGAATATGGGTCTGGAAAACAGATTAAAAGATAATGTTGAATTATTTTCAGGCGGGCAGCGTCAGGCTCTTACTCTGTTAATGGCTGTAATGAGTAAACCAAGTTTGCTGCTTCTTGATGAACATACTGCCGCACTTGATCCTACAAATGCAGCAATTGTAATGGAACTTACAAAAAAATTTGCTCAGGAAAACAATCTTACAGTAATGATGGTAACCCATAATATGCAGCAGGCTCTTGATTACGGTAATCGTCTGCTGATGATGGACGGTGGCGAAATTATTCTTGATATTGCCGGTGAAGAAAAGAAAAAATTAAAATTAAATGATCTTGTAGAAAAATTCTGTGAAATAAAGAAGACTGCTCTTACAAATGATCAGATGCTGCTTCAATAAAAATCAGGTAAAAAAAAGGGGCTGTCCAATAAATTAGTAGCATAGCGTCATCCTGAACTAGTTTCAGGATCTCATCAAAAGAGATTCCGGATCAGGTCCGGAATGACACCAACCATTGTCATCCTGAACTAGTTTCAGGATCTCATCAAAAGAGATTCCGGATCAGGTCCGG
>JAEDJS010000037.1 GCA_016296205.1 Treponema sp.
TAATTGGTGTTTCAAGAATACTGTCCCCGTCACTAAAAGTCATGCTGCCGTCAAACACAATTGTTCCATTTGTTTTGCCCACTACAGGACTAATATAAACTTCGCCAGCAGGAATATTTCCACCGGTTCCAGGTTTTGTAAAATCACCATCATCGCTAAAAGCTTTTCTGTTTTCTACGCTGATTGTAACGTCTGTGCCCGAAGGTGATGTAACATGAACAGTAACAACATTCTGGTATTTTTTTATAAGTTTTGCGCAACGTTCACCAAGAAGCTTGTAATCAATATTAACAGTCCGGTCAAACATATCCTGGGTAAGACCAGGAGTCCAGACAGCCCGCATTGTTTTCTTTCCGTCAAGAAGATAATCAAATGTACTGTCAAAAGTTCTGCCGTCTTCCATTACGTAAGGATTCTGCTGAGCTTCTTTATCTTTTCCAAGTTTATGTGCACTAATAGAAAACATTACATCCGGATTAGTTTTAATCGCTGCAACTACTTCCGGTTCTGCATAATCCATTGAAGTTTTTTTCTGCTGGAAAACAATTACAGGTTTTGCTCCACATTCAACTGCAGCTTCCCAAAGGCTTTGGGCAATCGGATTTGTTTCTGGATTTGCAACAATCAAAACTCGTTCATTTTTTTTAACATCGCACACTTCATTCATCACTGTCTGAGCCGGAGAACCTTTTTCCTTCAAGGATTTTTTTACGCCATCAAATATATTTTTTAACATTATTTATCCTCCAGGTAATGAGCAAACTGATCTTGAACAAATACGTATAATTGGTCACCGTTATCAGTTAAATCAAAAACAACAGAAGCCCCGGATGCATTCTGGAAATTTCCAATCTGATGGTAAATAAAACCAAAGGGACCAATAGAAGAAGAATAATCCGGTGCAAATTCCACAGGACCCCGTTTAGTTTTCTTTACGCCGCTTTCCATCTCTATTGCAAATGTAGAACAAGGTTTTTCGTATAAATTAATAGGAGAGAAAACTGCTTCCACACCGTCTACTTCTACAATTCCCGCTCCATTACAGTTCATTGTAAGAATCGGATTTAAAGAAGTTGAATTATACTTTTCTGCATTTTCTGGTGCAATACAAATTCCTTTTATAAACTCAGCAAGAAGATCTTCCTTGGTATAACTTTTACCGGTTACTTCTTTTATAGCATAAAGAATCGACTGCATATCAACATAATTATTTGTACTGACTTTTGTAATAAAATTTGTGCCGCCAAAATTTCTTGCAAGCCATGAACCAAAAGCATAGGCTGTTGAATAACTTACAATTGTATTACTTGAAGACCATTCCGCAATTCCACTGTAAGAATAATAAGCATTAAATGTTGGTAATCTGCCGCCTCTTGGAGCTTCTTCGTCTGTAGTACCAAGACTTTCCTGCAGCATATCTTCGCAAAGCATAGACAGCATTTCGTTGTACCATGCAGAAGAACGGACCATTTTGTTTATTTCTTTGCCGGAAGACAATTTAACTGTTTTATTCCCATAATTGATCATGTGCTGGAATTCATGGAACAAAGTTGAAATAATTTCTCCGCTTGGCTGACTAAATGCATTTCCATTAAATTCATATTCCTTTGTTGTTGAATTATAACGTGAAAAATTACAGAAAGGAGCATCAATATAGAAGAATTTTCCTTCATTGGAAGTTTCAAGACCAGAGTTTAAACCCCAGTCCGGCGAGTTCTGGAAATAATCCTTTGAATTAAAATAGCCCAAAACCCCGCTGGAAGAAGAAGAACCATAGTCATTTCCAATATCATAAATAATAATATTTACATTGTTCCCGGTTGGACTAAGGTCTTCCATTTCTTCAAAAGCACAAGTCTGGTAAGGAATCTGGATTTTATTTGATTCGTCTCCATAAACTTTTCTTTCTACCTGAGCAAATTTCTTAAATTTTTCTGCAAGATTATCAACAAGGAGCTGGTTTACTTTTTTTCCACTGGCATAAAGTCCTGTTGTCCAGCAGCTTTTTTCTACCCAGATAAAAATTGAATTGCCTTCTGAATCAACAGTCACATTTCTAAGATAACATTCCTTTGGCACATATTTTGAAATTTCAGAATCGTTGTCAAGATAGAAATAAGCTTTGTGGCCAGTACTTGCCTTCACCAGAGAACCAGGTTCATTCAATGCTGCAGACTGAACTTCCTGAGATAAACCTGCTCTTGCACCCTGTGTTTCTTTATAATTGATTTTTTCCAAATCCACATCAGGTGCCCGGTAATTTCTAATTCCCTTTGGACCTGTTGTATTTGAATCATCATCAAAAATTGCAGAAGCATCAAATTTTTGCGAACCTGCTGCACTTCGTGAATTTGCAGAACCAGTAATCATAGCTCCAAGATCAGTTACACCCCACTGCATAGAAGTTGAACGTTCAACTGATTTTTCTGTATTTGGATTAATGTTTGCGTAAGACAGATATTTTCCATTAACATTCTTGAATTCAACAAAAGGTTTTGTAATATTTACCGAAAGCCCGCTAATCTGTTCTGCATCAACTGTCTGGAAATTTAATGCATCCGGTTTTACAAGACAACTGGAACCAGAATAAAACTGCCCGTCTTCCTGATAATTCTGAATTTTTACAGAATAATTAGTATCGTTATCAAGGTCGGTAATAAGGAAGCTGGTTTTTTCTGAAGTTGTCCAGAATTTTGATTCACCATTTTTATTGGCTGGATAAATTTCTATAGAAATCTTTGTAATTTCAGAACTGAATGTAACAGAATAAGTCCAGGTTACAAGTGCTTTCTGAGGGCCTCCAATGCCTGTTACAGAATCAATTTTTGCAGCCTGGAAAATACCCATCTGCCAGAAACAGCCCGTAAAAGAAAACAAAGACAGAAGTGAAATCAATATAAATGACAGTCGGAATTTTTTCATTTTTTTGCTCCAATAGTTTTTTCTGCCGGTTCAATATTTTTTAAAACAAGTTTCCCGTCTTTTAATGAGTTGAATGGAGAATTTTCCGCTTTAATTATTCCACCTTCCACAAAAACATGATGTCCCTGGAAGTCGTAAATCTGCTCTTTAGAAAAAGTGTCTGGCTCAATTACAAGACTAAACTGGCGTCCATCATCACAGGTAATTCCTGCAAAAGTAAATGGCTCACTTCCATAAATTTTTATATATCCAGTAGCTTTTGTTTTTCCTGAATAAGCAAATCCCATAAATGCAAAACCCGCTAATAACACAGATAAAATAATCTTTTTCATAACCTCTATCTTACCATAAATTCTCTTGTTTCTCAAGAATTTAATATTCCTAAAGAAATTCCTGGAGTTCCGATTTTTTTATTCAACTTATAATATAACCAGAAATCTTGATAACTGTAACAATTTTTTTTATAATAATTTTATGAATATTTGTCTTTTTTCTCCCCAGGAAATTAACCAGCCCCTTTCTGTAAACGACCAGCGGGGAAAGCACATAATAAAAATTCTTCACAAAACTGCAGGAGACACTTTTACAGCAGGAATCATCAACGGTCACAGCGGAACTGCAACTATCACCCAGATTAAGGACCAGCAGATTTTTTTTGATTTTAATCCCACTGGAAACGGCAAAGAATTATTCCCTCTTAAAATGCTTATTGGGTTTCCAAGACCAATTCAATTAAAAAGACTGTTAAGAGACATGGCGGGGCTTGGAGTCTGTCAAGTTCATCTGGCGGCCACAGAATTAGGCGAAAAATCATACCTGGAAAGCGATTTATCACAGCCGGAAAATGCGTATAAAATGCTGCTAGATGGAACTGTTCAGGCAGGAAGTACTCATGTGCCGGAAATTTTTATTCACAAAAGTTTAAAAAGTGCAGTTGAATTTATCAAAAACAGCGGCCCACATAAACACATGATTTGCCTTGACAATGTAAACGCCAGTGGAAGTCTTGTAAATTATTTTAAACAGTCACAAACAGACTGCACCACAAACATTGTTGCCGCAACAAACATTGTTGCCGCAACAAACATTGTTGCAGCAATAGGAAGTGAACGGGGCTGGAGCAAAAATGAACGAACACTTCTGGAACAGGAAGGCTTTATCCGTTTAAGCATGGGAAACAGAATTTTAAGAACAGAAACCGCCTCTACAGTTGCAGCCAGTATAATTTTAGGTTCAATGGGAATTCTTGATTAAGTTGAATTTTCTTGGATTTTAAACTAGAATTATTAACGGAGTTTTATTATGGATAACGAAAAAATTAAAGAAATGCTTTTAGATATTCAGTCTTCTGAGCTTGAATTCAACGTAACACAAACTGGAAAAAGCAGCCCTAGAGTTAATGGTCTTTACAAACCAGAAACCAGGGAAATTTTACTCCACAATCAGAATTTTAAAACAGAAAATGAACTTATTTATACTGCAATACATGAATACACTCATCACCTTATAAATGAAGAACAGATTATAGAAGCCGGTGGCAGAGAACCTCCAAGAAAAGGACGATGCCACAACAATTATTTCTGGGCAAAGTTTCATTCATTGCTTGAGATTGCAGAACAGAAAAAATATTACAAAATCTCTCTGGAAGTTTCCCCTGAACTGGACGAACTTACAAAAGAAATTAAAACAAAATATATAGAACCAAACGGTGTAATCATGCAGGAATTTGGCAAAGCACTGATTAAAGCTCACGCATTATGTGAATCCTGCAACATCCGCTACGAAGATTACCTGGACCGCATTCTCCAGATTCCAAGATCAACTGCAACTACAGTTTCTAAAGTAGGAATGCTTCCTGCAGATGATGCTCCATTAGGTTTTGACAATATGAAAATTATTGCCGGTCTTAAAAATCAGGAAGATAAAGAAAAAGCAAAAGCTGCTATTGAACAGGGAAAAAGTCCAGACAGCGTTATTGCAATGATGAAGAAAAAAGCCGCCTCAATTGATCCAAAAGAAAAACTGGAAAAAGAAAAAAAGCGTCTTGAAAAAACAATCAGTGAGCTGTCTACCCGTCTTGAATATGTGGAGGAAACACTTGCAAGCTTATAAAAAAATTCTCACATCAGCTGCAATTTTATTCACAGCAAACAGTTTATCTTTTACAGACTCATTATCAATGCCATCTATAAGCAAGCCAACAATGCCTGCTATAAGTGCACCAACATTGAGCCAAAATTTCTACAAGCCGGGAGCAAGAAAACCTCAGACTGCTGAAGAATCAAAAGATAAAAACAAATCAACTGACCCAACTAACGACGACTACAACATTTATACAAATTCAGACATCAACGTAATAATAGGGAACCAGTCTGACAAGAATTCAATTCCCAAATTAAATACTTCTGATATAGAAACATTAGGAAATCTTGGACTGTTAGATTCTCTTGGAATGGGTTCAAAAACTGCCAGCCCCTTAAGCGCATTTAACAAATTAATGGGGAACTCAAATTCTTTAATTTCAAACATAACTTATCCCAACAACCAGAAACAGCTGGAAGAAATATTAAAAGAACTGGAAACAATAAAGAATACTCTCAAAACAAATCCAACAGCCGCGGCCACAGTAGAAGCAAAACAGGCACAAACAAAAATCGATTCTTCAGAACCGGTTCCAAGCCGAAACCCTGTTGTAAAAAATCCAAAAATTCTCAGGTGGCAGGTAAACGGTTACAACATTCTTAGAACATGTTCAAAGGTTTATTTTTCAGAAATCCAGGAAAACAAAAATTTTCTTCTCACTGGCGACAGAGCATATATGTCTAACGGAAAACAGTTTAAAGAAACCTTCTACATGCTGTTTACCGCAGAAGGCAACAGAAACGGAACAGGTCAATATTCAGTAGAAACAAACATCAGTCAGGAATACGACAATCCATCCTCCTTTGTTTACCAGATTTCAAAAATGAACAAATTAAATGCAACTAAAACTGGAAATCTTGTGCTAATCAGAACAACAGATCCAAAATTCAAGCTTGATATGTTAATAGACATTGCCCAATAATTTAGGATTAAATATGAATCAGACACTTTTAAACGGATTATCAAAACTTGGAATTTCTCTTGAAGCTGCAAAAATCAATCAACTGGAAACTTACATGAGCTTGATTATGGAGTTCAACAAAACCTACAACATAATGAAGGCAGAATCAATTGATGAACTTACCACAAACCACATATTGGATAGTCTTGCAGCAGTTCCTTATTTAACAGAAGAAATCAAAAGACTTAAAGTTGAATTTGGAGAAAATTTAAAACTGGCAGACATTGGCAGTGGCGGTGGATGTCCTGGAATTCCCCTGGCAATTGTTTTTGATGAAGTTAGTTTTACCCTTGTTGAACGAATGGATAAAAGATGTGCATTTCTTGAAAGATGCATTGCAACACTTGGGCTTAACAACACAAAAGTTTTACCGCTGCAGGCAGATAAAGTAAAACCACAAAGTTTCCATCTTGAAGTATTCAGGGCGTTCCATCCCTTTGAAAACAAAATCATGAAAATTTTATTAAACATGCTCATTCCTGGCGGAACTTTATGCGCTTACAAAGCAAGGGCAGAAAAAATCAACTCAGAAATGCAGGATGTTCACGTATTCTTTGATGGTCCCCAGAAAAACGGACACCAGCTTACATGGGAAAGAATTCAACTGCAGGTTCCTGGCCTTGAAGACCACGAAAGAAATTTAGTAGTTGTAAAATAATTAAAAGAACAAAACAGAAATTCAAAAATCAACTTGGAATTTGTTTAAGGAATTTTGTGAGTTCAGGTTTTTCTACCAGGTCAATAAGCCGCCCTTCTGTAAATTTATGAGCTTCTTCACTAAACTGACCGGCTGTAACACAAATACCTTTATCTGCCTTTACATCATGAATCTGACCGTGTAAATCTCTTAAATACAACTCGCCGGTAACACCAGTAGTTCTAAAGAATCTGAAGATTTCTACTTCTTCCCACTTTGCATTTTCTACTGTAGCAACAATTTCTGTAAAAGCAGCTTCTACACTGATATTCTGGAATTTTACGTTAGAATCTTTATTCATGCACAGTACAATTTTACGGCACAAGGCAACAAAGTCACTGGAACCACTTGTAAGATAAACCTGCAGATTTGTGTTCTGACTAAGCTCCTGGTAGCGGTTGATAAGTACTCCAACATCCTTGTAATTAGGATTGGTAAGATTGATTGATTTAAGTTCTGTAAGACCTTTTGAAAGCTGGTTCAAAGCAATCAAACTTGTAGCAAGTCTGTACTGGATTTCCAGTTTTGTATCAAGAGGAACATTCTGATGTCGCAGACCAATTTCAAAATCCTGAATTGCTTCTTCATGTTTATTGCTTCTGGCATGAAGCATACCGGCAGCAAGACAGCTTCTGGCTCCAAATACTGGATCCGGTCTAAGATGAGTAAACACTTTAAGTGCTTTTTCGCCCTGTCCGTCTTCGCTCATAGCATTAGCAAAAAGGAACAGTGTTTCTTTATTGTCTGGGTTTAAATCAAGGGATTTTTTAAGATATGGAAGACTTTCATGAAAAAGATTACCTTTATACAAACTCTTTCCAAGATAAAAATATAAAGCTGTTGCTTCCGGATTAAGTACTGCCGCTCGTTTAAAACACATAACAGCCTTTTCGTATTCCTTAAGTTCAAGACAAGCCTGACCAAGATAGAAGTTTGTATCATATTCTTTTGGATTAAATTTATATGCTACGCTTAACGAACGAACTGTATCTTCCCACTTAGAAAGTTTTGCCGCACAAATTCCAGTCTTTAACGAAGTATCAAGAACGTCAATATCTTTATTTACAGCCGCAAGTTTAGAAAGTGTCTGAAACAATGGATAAGCTTTATCAAATATTCCTTCATCATAATATAAATTTCCAAGATTTTTTAATGCCCAAACATCATGAGGATTCTGACCTAATTTTTTTGAACAGTCACGTATAACCTGATTTCTATTTTTGATATATTTCTTTTCATTTCCTTCAAATTTTTTTGCAGGCTTTCCGTCTTTAGCTGCTACTTTTCTAGTCTGTGTTTTTTTACTGCCGCTAATTAAAGAGAGAAATACGATTAATAAAAGAACAACAACAACTGCAATCAATAGAGGAAATAAATTTTCCATTTTTTCACCTTTTTTATAAAGCTGTCTATATTATACAAGACTTATTTTTCTATGTCAAAAAAACTATTTTGATAAGCTTTCAACAAATTCCTTAATGCGTTCCAATGCAATTTTGATTTTTTCTACGCTTGTTGCATAACAGCACCGGATATGACCTTCGCCACCTTCTCCAAATACACTTCCTGGAACAACAGCAACGTTATATTTCTGGAAAAGTTGAGTTGCAAATTCTTCGCTTGTAAGCCCTGTCTTTGCAATACTTGGGAACATATAGAAAGCTCCGGCAGGTTTTGGAACTTCAAGCCCCATTTCTTCAAAAGCTTTAAGCATAAGATTACGGCGCTGCTGGTAACTGATGCGCATTTTTTCTACTTCATCCCAGCCGTTACGGAGACCTTCTGCTGCTGCATACTGACTAAAAATTGGAGCACAGATTGTATTATACCCGTGAAGTTTTACAATAAGTGCAAGAAGTTCTGCTGGTGCGGCAATATAACCGATTCGCCATCCTGTCATTGCAAAACTTTTTGAGAATCCATTCAAGATGATTGTATATTCTTTCATGCCTGGGAAACTTCCGATAGAAACATGTTCATTTCCATCGTAAGCAAGTTCACAGTAAATTTCATCGCTGATTACCCAAATCTGATGCTTTTTTACAACTTCTGCAATTTTTTCCAGTTCATCTTTTGGAATCATTGTTCCGGTAGGATTGTTTGGACTACAAATCATTAGGGCTTTTGTCTTTGGAGTAATTTTTTCTTCAATCTGTTTTGCTGTTGGATAAAAACAATTTACACTTGTATCAATTACCTTTACAACAGCTCCAGTTAAATCTGCCAGTGGTGTATAGTTAACATAACATGGCTGGCAGACAAGGATTTCATCCCCAGGATTAAGAACTGCTCTAAGTACAGCATCAACTCCTTCTGAAGCACCAACTGTAATGAGAATTTCATTTTTAGGATTGTAATCCATGCCATAAGATTTCATATACTTTGAAATTTCTTCCCGAAGTTCAATCAAGCCCCAGTTTGAAGTATAACTTGTGTGACCTTTTTCCAGATGATAAAAAGCTTCTTCCCTCATGCACCATGGAGTTGGAAAATCCGGTTCACCAACAGAAAGAGAAATAACATCATCATGGCCAATAAGCATTTCAAAAAATTTACGGATTCCACTTGGCGGAATATCCACCATGGATTTATTGAATCTATCTTCTCTTGTATTCATAATTCACCTTAAAATAATTTTCTCCCCCCATCGACGGCCACGGATGGCCGTCAAAAATCCAGGAAGGATTTTCCCCACCAGTTGACGGCCACGGATGGCCGTCATAAATCCAGGAAGGGTTTTCCCCACCAGTTGACGGCCACGGATGGCCTTCTAAACTATTGTGCTATTTTCCACAGGAAAATATCACATGGCCTAAAAATACAGGTTGGATTTTCCCCACCAGTCGAAGGCCACGGATGGCCGTCTAAACCCTTGTGATATTTTCTACAGGAAAATATCACATGGCGTAAAAATCCAGGAAGGATTTTTACGCCATAGCGCCCTCCCGGCCATCAACACTGTCTTCTACATAAATAATGCCGTTTTCTTTATATGTCTTCATAACAAAATGAGTACGGGTTGCTTTTACACCATTTAATGTAGCAAGTTTTCTTGCAACAAAGTTGAATATTTCCTGGTTGTTTTTACCTTCAATGCAAACTTTAAGATCACAACCATCTGCGCTCATCAAATAAAGGCTCTTAACCTGTGGAAAACGGTAAATCCGTTCTGCAATGCCGTCAAAACCAAGTTCACGTTCTGGAGTAACCTGAAGTTCAATTTCTGCCATAACTTTTTCATTGGCACCTTCAAATTTTTCCGGATTAATAATTGTTGCGTACTTCATAATTGTTCCGTCTTTTTCAAGGTCTGCAATCATTTTTGTAACATCTTCAACGGAACATTCTGTCATATTTGCAATATCTTTTGGACTAATTCTAGCATTATCCTTTAACAGATTTAATATTTCTTCTTTCTTATCCATTTTAATTTACCTCTAAATATCCTTTTACAATCCGGCAGAATTATACTATAACACCCTTAGTACTAGGGATAGCGCCATTACGTCTTGGGTCAATTTCTATCGCCTGACGAATGGCCCTGGCCGCCGCCTTAAAAATTCCCTCCATTTTATGATGATCACTGCGGCCTCTAAGTGTATCAAGATGTAAATTACATTTTGCATTCTGAACAAAACCTTGCCAGAAATCTTCAAAACAGTCTGTCTGGAAACTGGCTTCTTTTCCATCCTGATTAATACTAACAAGAGGGATTCCAGTAAGTTCCGCATTACAAACTAAAAATGGTCTTCCACCAAAATCAACTGCGGCTCTAAGAAGACTTTCGTCCATTGGATACAGAAAGCTTCCGCTGCGGTAAATTCCGGCACAGTCTCCCAATGCTTTTGCAAAAGCCATACCCAGAGCAATACCAGTGTCTTCTATCAAATGATGCTGGTCAACCTGCAGATCACCAGAAAGAGAGCCCTCTAAATCGAACATTCCGTGCTTGCAGAATGAGTTAAGCATATGGTCAAAAAAACCAATTGGATTTTTAACATTACACTTGCCTGTTCCATCAAGATTAATAGTTAACTTGATTTGAGTTTCTTTTGTATTACGTTCAATAGTTGCAATTCGAGCCATTTTATTTTCCACCGTATAAACAGTTGATTTTTTTTGGACAAAATTTTAAATCAGCACATTACTTTTCTAAGTGCATATTCCAAAATGTCTGTTGCCCCAAGTTTTTTAAGCTGTGGCAGAAGAGTTGGAACTTCACTTTTTTTAACTGCAATTTTTACTGCAAAACCGTTATCTCCAAAAAGAGGGCTTACAGTTGGACTTTTCATTGCAGGAAGACCTTTAACGAGGCTGTCAAAATTTTCTTTAGAAACATTCATTTCCAGCATAACTTTATCACGGGCATCAAGAACTGCTTCAAAGAGCATTTTAAGTTCCATGATTTTTTCTTTCTTTGCAGGATCCTTAAGAGCTTCTTTTGATGCATACATTCTTGTGCTGGAAGTCATCAATGTGTCTACAATTTTAAGACGGTTTGCTTTAAGGCTTGAACCTGTACTTGTATTATCAATAAGAACATTTGCAATGGAATCTTCTGTTGGCTGAACAAACCCTTCGCTTGTTCCCCATGTGCGGAAAATTGTGCCGTCAACTTTATTGTCCTGAACCCATTTGCGGCTAAGATTCTGATACTCTGTAGCAATTGTTACTTTACCTTTTTTAATTTTTTCAAGATCAAATTCTTCCGGAATGGCAGCAACAATTTTTACACCGTCAAAACCAAGATCCATGATTTCTTCAACCTGATCTTCTACACCGTTTTCGTAAACCCAGTCTTTTCCACTGAATGCCACATCGGCTTTATTATTTGCAAGGAGAACACTTGAAATTTGAGGTTTAACTACCTGGAAAGCAAGATGCTCCTGATTTGTAATTGGAAAATATGTACGTTCAGGAAGGTAAATTGAAATACCAACATCTTTTAAAAGTTCAACAACTGATTCATAAATTCGGCCTTTTGCCAATAAAACATTTAATTTTTCCATAATGACATATTATAGTAAAATGTTGCAGATTATACAATATTTGTGAGATTTTTGAGAAAATTATTTAGAATTTCAGTTGAATTATTTACTTCTTGCCAGCATCAGAATAAATGCAAGAATATAAAACAAAGTGGGGATAACTGTAAACAAAAGTGTAAGCAGGGGAATTCCAGCAATCAAAACTGTACCTTCAAGAACAACTCCCAGTGCAACCAGAAGTTCGTATACAATTCCTGCATATCCGGTAACAGCTCCGGCAACCAGGCTCATCCATGCAGCATCTCTTGTTTTACTCCAGAGAAGGATTGCAAGAAAAGCAGCCACACCATTAAGAGCAAGCTTAATTATAAACATTAATAAAGTTGATTGAATCATTGGCTCTCCTCCTGCAAAGCTGTAAAATCAAAAGGATTTTTCTTAAGCAGACTGAATACACCCCGGTCGCAGCCAAAAGGCACAATCGAAGGATTATTATATTCTGTAGAAATTAAAATGTGGCAGTCAAGACAATGTTCCTTAAATCTTCCATAATCCTGTTCACTCATTTTAGGATATAAGTAAGGTCCCCGCCGTGTCCAGTATTTTGTAACAACGGAATCAAAAACAAAGAAATCTTTTTCTTGAAATTCCTGCAAAGCTTTTACAAGATTATAAATACTTCTTGTTGCCGCAGCTTCCAATGGTCCTGGAATTGATTTTTCTGATCCAAAGTTGAATTGATTTTCTTCTTCAATTGATGCCTGAACTGCCAGAACATAAATCCCTTCTGCCCAGGGAAGAGGAACTTCTACCACAACACAGGGAATGTCCTGCCAGCTGATTTCTGCTCCATTCCAGGGCTTAAAGAAATTTGTTCCTTCACTGGAAACAGAAAGCCCCGCAACAAGTGCATCTTTCTTACTTCCAAAAAGGTGAATATTTCTGTTTGAATTTAAAAGATCACTTACGGCCTTCTGCAGTCTACCGGTAAAACAAGTATAATAACTTCCAGTTGCTCCCCGTTCCAGTGCATTTTTGAACATAGTCCAGATTGAATTGTTGGACCAGCCTAAAATTGCTTTGCCACCTTCACGGTTTAAATCAACAAGGCGAACTTCTTTCTGAGTATACAAAAAATTTCCCCGGGCTCGTTTTACATTCCCGTATTTAGAATGCAAAAGGTCATAAATTTTATCTTTCATTGTATCTTAAAGTGCAGCCAGCTTCTGTGCCATTATCTGGCTTGCTGTTTTTGGATTTGCTTTTCCTTTACTTTCTTTCATTACCATACCAGTAAGGAATCCTACAACATTTGTTTTCCCGCTTTTGTAATCTGCAATGGCTTTTGGATTTTCAGCAAGAACTTTATCAACAATTGCTTCAATGGCACCTGTATCACTTACAACTTCCATACCTTCTGCCTTAATAATTGCAGATGGCATTTCTTTAGTTTCAAGCATTTTTGCAAATACAGTTTTACCCTGAGCACTTGTAATTGTACCTGCGTCAATTGCATTTACAAGTTCAGTAATATGTTTTGGAGTAATTCCAACTTCATTGATTGTAAGATCTTTTTCGTTAAGTACTGCAAGAAGTTCCGCAAGGATCCAGTTTGCAACTTTCTTAACATCTTTTGCACCACTGGCAGCTTCTTCAAACCACATAGAAAGTTCACGAGTTGTTGTGAGAGTTTCTACATCAAAATCTGTAAGGCCGTAATCTTTCTTAAGGCGAGTACGTTTTGCTTCTGGAAGTTCACCAACTTTTGAGCGGGCACTTTCGATTAATTCATCGCTAACACTAAAAGGTTTAATATCTGGTTCAACTACAAAGCGGTAATCTACAAATGAGTTTTTTGTACGCTGAACTACAGTCTGACCTTTTGCTTCATCCCAACCCATTGTTACTTTAAACCCTGCATTAAATTCCTGGCGGTCTTCCTGGAATTCCTTTAACTGTCTCTGAACCTCGTAAGTACATGCATCTTTAATTGCGCGGAAAGAGTTAAGGTTTTTGATTTCGGAAATTGGTGTATGATACAGTTTACCATCTTCCCAGACATTAAGGTTGATGTTAGCATCACAACGCATATTTCCTTCTTCCAGGTTACCGTTTGTTACTTTTACATAGCGGAGGATTTCCTGAACTGTTTCCATAAAAAGAGCTGCTTCTTCCGGACTTGTCATATCTGGTTTTGTAACAATTTCTACAAGTGGAGTTCCACAGCGGTTGTAGTCAATATATGAATGGTTTCCCTGTAAGTGCAGAGATTTACCAACGTCTTCTTCAAGGTGAATGCGTTCAACTCTTACACGGCGATATTTTCCGTTTTCAACAATACAGTCTTCACCTTTGAAATTTTTTGAACGGCATTTTGCTCCACCCAGTTTTTCATCATCAGGATATTTAGACATTGGAAGATCAACATATCCGTCTGTACAGAGAGGAATATCATACTGAGTAATCTGATAACCTTTTGCCAGGTCAGGATAAAAATAATGCTTGCGGTCAAACTTTGTAAATTTTGCAATATTACAGTTAAGTGCAAGACCTGCAACGGCTCCCAATTCAACATAACCTTTACTGATACGAGGCATTGCACCAGGAAGACCAAGACATACAGGGCAAACCCGAGTATTTGGCATTCCGCCGTAACGGTTTTCACATGCACAGAAAGCTTTGGTTTTTGTAATCAACTGAGTGTGGATTTCGCATCCAATTACAACTTCATATTTATCAATTGCCATTTTAGTTTTCCCCTTTTACTGGTATTCCGCACATTGGATGATCTTCTTCCCAAGCCTGTGCCAGTTCCAGCATTCTAACATCATCAAACATTTTTCCTGCAAATTGAATTCCAACAGGCATTTTGCTTTCTGAATCAGAACCTTTTGTATATCCAGCAGGAACCGAAACAGATGGAATGCGGGCAAGATTTACGAATGTTGTAAACAAATCGCTTAAATACATTGCCAGAGGATCATCAACTTTCTGCCCCAGCTTGAATGCAGGTGTAGGACAAACAGGACAAATTACAACGTCATAAGTTTCATAGAGTTTTGCAATTTCACTTTGAATCTTAGCACGAACTGTCATACCTTTTTTGTAGCAGTCACCGCTGAACTGTTCACTAAGAACATAGTTCCCGATGATGATTCGTCTTTTTACTTCCGGACCAAAT
This sequence comes from Treponema sp., assembly GCA_016296205.1. Classification (GTDB taxonomy): domain Bacteria; phylum Spirochaetota; class Spirochaetia; order Treponematales; family Treponemataceae; genus Treponema_D. The sequence goes on from JAEDJS010000037.1 coordinate 14,892, forward strand.
CCATTGCTGCGTGTATCAACATAAAGCTGATCATAACCCTTTGAATTGTCAACACGGTTTCCATAACGGATTCCATCAAAACGGCTAAGGTTACTGGCGGCTTCACTAAGAGCAATTACGTAATAAGATGCAATTGATGCTTCAAGAATCGGGAGGTCTACAATGTGAATTTTTGCACCTTTTGAAGTGAACCATTTTTTTGTTTCTTCAAAAACAGCGGCAACATCAGCATCCATACCCTTTGCTTCCTGGAACTGTTTTGGAATTGCAATATTAAGTGAAGAAAAATCTTTGTAGCTTTCCAGTGATGCAAGTTTACTACTCTGTGGCAAATCGCAGCTTGTGTCATCATAAAAATCTTCACCAGCTAAAACACTTAATGGAGTAGCAATATCTTTTGGCGAGTGGGCAAGGATTCCAACCTGATCCAATGATGAACCGTAAGCTACAACACCCCATCGGCTCAAAACACCGTAAGTTGGTTTATAACCGTAGATTCCGCAGTAGCTGGCAGGAAGTCTTACTGAACCACCAGTTTCTGTTCCCAAACCAAACAATGCCTGATTTGCAGAAACAGCGGCGGCACTACCACCTGATGAACCACCGGAAACATATTCACGGTTAATTGGATTGCGTGTGGCACCGTAAGAAGAATATTCAGTAGAAGAACCCATTGCAAATTCATCCTGATTACAGCGCCCAAGAGGAATTGCACCTGCCCTCTTAAGGCGGCCAATTACAGTTGCATCATAAGCGGCCACATATCCGTTTAGAATTTTTGAACCGCATGTAAGTTTTTTTCCTCGGACAGAAATATTATCCTTATTTGCAAAAGGAACACCAAGAAGAGGCTGCTCCTTGAACAATTTTTCCAAAGTTCCTTGACTTTTTGCAGCGACAATTTTTTTATCTGCTTCTTCTGCAAGAGAAATAACATCATCGTAAATTTCCAAAAATGCGTTAAGTGGAGTTGAACTTTTTTTATCTGCTTCAAATGTATCAACTGCTTCCTTAACCAGAGCAACACTTGTTGTGTCACCGTTTTTTAAAGCATTGACTGTTTCCTGAATTGTATAAAATCTCATAAAAAATCCTGTTGATTAAAATGATTAAAATTATTAAGCACCTTCGCCCAAAACTTTTGGAACCTGGAAGTAACCGTCCATAAAATGCTCAGTGATTTTCTTAACATCACTCATTTCTACGCCGGCAACAACTTTATCTTCCCGGAGAGCTTCCACTTTTGTAGAAGGATAAGCATCATAAGGATTCTGTGAATCATCATATTTAGAAAGAATATCAAAGTAACCGACAATTTCGTCTACTTGCTTTTTAAGAGTTGCCATATCTGTACTTTCTGGTGAAAGTCTAGAAAGATATAACAAATTTTCCAATGTTTCTTCATTAACAGTGCGTTTGTTTTCCATAATATTATAAATATACAGTTTTTTTTTGATTTAGGGAAGTTGATTTTAATATCTGTTGTAAAATCAAAAAAAAATCAATCTGGAACATTTAATTTTGAAACATCTATTTGGGGAAGGATTTTTGATTTTGTTTTTGATGGGATAAAGCCCAATGCATAAAGAGGATAAGAATCAAAACCATCACCACCACCAACATTAGAATCAGCAATTTTTACAGCCGGATGAGTTCCATATTTTTTTGCATTTGCCAGCACATACTTCATACTTGTTGCTCTATTGTTAGAAGATTTACATTCAACAATTCCTACTTCGCAATCTTTTTCAAACAAGAAATCTAATTCTGGAGAACCACTTGGAGCATGATAATAAAACAGACTCATGTTATTTTTGGCAAAACTTGAAGCAACCATATTTTCTGCAATTGCACCTTTGTAAGCACTCAAATCACCAGAAAGAATTTTTTCCGGAACTTCTTCTCCCAACTGAGAAACAAGAAGTCCTGTATCAATATAAAAAATTTTAAATTCCGTTGAAATTTTACAGGCTTCCAAAGGATAAACTAACTCTCTTGTATTATAAGCACGAACAACCAATCCTACATCTTCAAGATAATCAAGACCATCTGCTTTTTCTGGAGAATGACCTTTAACATCTACAAGACTATACTGAAACTTTTTGTATTCTTTAGACAACTGAGCAGGAAGTGATTTTAAGCATGATTCTGCACGAAGTTTTAAAACTTCATTTATTGCATCGTTTCCATTTTTATCTTTATAACGACCAAAATCGTCTTTAATAGACTGCAGAATTCTTTTTTGAGTTTCCCTAATCTGATTTAAATCATGAGTTTCAAAAAATGTATTTACCACTTCTGGCATTCCACCAACAATCAAATATTGAAGATACAAATTTCTTATACTTTCATGCACAGTCTGTTCAATCATTGTTTTTTGATATAGTGATTTTGATACATAGTCGAAAACTTTTTCATCCATTCCTGTGTTTACAAGAAATTCCCTAAAAGTCAAAGGATACATAGTAATCTGCTCTTCATAACCAACAGGAACACCACGAACATAAGGACTTCTAAAACCTTTTACTCCAAGAAAGCTACCAGTGCAAATTACGTCAAATCTACCATCAAGATCCCAATACTTAAGAGAACTTCGTGCATTTGTACAATCCTGTATTTCATCTAAAATTAAAAGAGTTTTACCAGGAACAAATCTAGCAGTTGAATCGGCAGCCGTAATAGAAAGAACCATCTGATCAACATCAAAGTCCCCATCAAAAGCCTTATGAATAGATTTATTAGCCCGCAGATCCAGATAAACAACATTTTCGTAATTAGTCTGACCAAATTGTTTAACAATAAAAGTCTTCCCAATCTGTCTTAAACCACGCACCACAAGAGGATGATGTTTTCTTTCTTTCCATGCAACAAGTTCATTTATAATATCTCTTTGCAACATATATTTGTACCCTTTGAATTGAATAATAACACATCTTTGTCATTTTTCAAAGGGTTACAATGGAAATTTTTGTCATTTTTCAAAGGATAGTATTCAAAAAATGAGCCTGTAATTCAGACACAGGCTCGGATAACGATTATTTTAAAAATAACAAAAATTGGAGTTTTACTCATCTAATTGGAATGAAATGCACAAGGTTGGGACGATGCCAACACAGCAATTTTAACACTGAGTGATTATTTACCCCCCTTCTAACAAGTCATTTACCATTATCTCCAAAAGTAATATTACTCTACTATTTTTTCGAAACCATAATAAGAATAATTTGGATTTGTAAAATAAAAAGAAGAATTAGAACCAACAGTTAAACTTATGGGTTCTGAAAGAGCAGCATTTGTCCATTTTGAATCACTACTTACTATTAATTCAAAATCATAATATCCGTAAAATGCGCGAGCTCCAATAATTTTTACATTATCTCCTAGTGTTAACTTTTTCAACAAGCTAATTCTATCATAACAAAAATAAGCAGGTATTTTTTCAACATTGTTTCCTATATTCATAATCTCTACTGTTGGAAACGGAGTTGTATCACTAGTGAAATCGTTACAATTTATAGCATTAAAGTTTACAACCTTAAGTGAACCACAATTATAAAAAGCCTTTTCTCCAATACTTTTCACACTATTTCCTATTGTAATTTCGGTTAGAGTTCCCATTTCATAACAAAAATAAGCTGGTATTTTTTCAACATTGTTTCCTATGTTCACAGTTTTTACTGTACTTGGGAATGGCAACTTTGAACTATCAAAACCCTCATAATTTACTGCATTAAAGTTTATAGTTTCAAGAGAACTGCAACCATAAAATGATTTTGATCCTATACTTGTCACGCTTTCCCCTATTGTTACTTCTGTTAGACTTGTTATTTCATAACACAAATAAGCAGGAAGTTTTTGTACCTTGTTACCTATGTTCACAATTTTTACTGTACTTGGAAATGGAAAAGTTGCGCTATTAAAATCAGTACAATTTATTGCATTAAAGTTCACAGTCTCAAGTGAATCACAACCAGAAAATGCATTATAATAAATACCTGTCACGCCTTCTCCTATGGTTACTTCTCTTAAACCACTACAATAAGAAAATTCATAAGATCCGATACTTCGCACACTGTCGGGAATTGTTACTTTCGTTAAACCACTACACGACCTAAACGCATAATCTCCAATACTTATCATACTTTCTGGAATTGTTACTTTCGTTAAACCCTTACAGCCAGAAAATGCATAAGATCCGATACTTGTCACGCCTTCTCCTATGGTTACTTCTGTTAAACCCTTACAGCCAGAAAATGCATATGATCCGATACTTGTCACACCTTCTCCTATGGTTACTTCTGTTAAACCACTACAATAAGAAAATGCATAAGATCCGATACTTATCACACTATCAGGAATTATTACTTCTGTTAAACCATAACAATCACAAAATGCCTTTTCTCCAATACCTATCACACTTTCTGGAATTATTATTTCTGTTAAGCTAGTCATTCTATAACATAAATGAGCAGGAATTTTCTGTACGTTGCTCCCTATATTCACAAATTTTACTGTACTTGGAAATTCTGCATTACCAAAATCATCACAATTTACTGCATTATAGTTTAAGATTTCAAGTGAAACACAACCAGAAAAAGCATCATCTACAATACTTGACACACCTTCTCCTAAGGTTAGTTCTCTTAAGTCGCTACAATTATAAAATGCCCTTTCTCCAATACTCGTCACATTATCA
>JAEDJS010000090.1 GCA_016296205.1 Treponema sp.
GGTTCAAGAAGAACAGGATTTGCACTTGAACAAACCTTGTCAAAACCTTCTGCTGCAGCGGCGGTAAATGCAAAAGGAGTTGAAGTAAGTTCATTATATTCAATACCAGTTACAGTAACTCCAATATCGGCACAAGGATACCCCATCTGGATTCCACCTGCAAAACAGTTTGTAATACTATTCTTAATTGCATCAAAAATTTCTTCTGGAATTGAATTGTTACGCACTGTACAATTATAAAAATTTCCTTCTCCAGTCTGGCGAGGTTCAGCATGCATTGTAATTTTTGCAGTATTTTCTTTACCTCCGATAACACGTGAATAATCTACGGTATAATCAGAAGCTGCAGAAATACTTTCACGGTAAGTTACCTGAGGAGCACCAACTCTGCACTGACATTTAAAATCATCACGGATACGGGTAACAAGAACATCAAGATGAAGTTCACCCATACCGCTGATAATAAGCTGTCCTGTTTCGCTGTCATCACGGCTTGTAAAAGTTGGATCTTCGTGGCTTAAAATATCAAGGGTTTCCTTAAGTTTATCTCTGTCGCTCATTGTTTCCGGTTCAATTGCAATAGAAATAACTGGTTCAGGGAAAACCATATTTTCAAGAAGAACTGGCATTCCTTCACTGCCGATTGTATCACCAGTCTGAGCAAGTTTAAATCCTACGAAAACAGCAATATCACCTGCGCTTATAGAATCTGTCTGTTCCATGTGGTTGGCATTAACCCGGAGGATTCTGTTTACACGTTCACGTTTCTTTTTACCAACATTATAAACCTGAGTACCGTTTGAAATTTTTCCAGAATACATGCGCACAAAACACAAATTGCCGGCTTCCCTGTCGTACTGAATTTTAAAAACAAGACCAAGAGGAATATTTGAAGAAGGGTCACACTTAATATCAATATTTTCTTCTTTTTTTGTATGGAATCCAACTGCCGGTTTAACTTCACAAGGATTAGGAAGATAATTTACAATTGCATCCATCAAAGGCTGAATTCCCTGGTTGTGACGGCTGGAACCGCAAAGGAATGGAACAATTGCACGGCTGATTGTTGCTTTACGGATTGCTTTTACAAGAACATCAACAGGAACTTCATTTCCTTCAAGGTAGAATGCAGCCACATCATCATCAACGCTGGCAATTGAATCAAGCAAAAGTTCACGGTATTCAGCAGCCTTTTCTTTCATTCCATCACTGATTTCGCTTACAGTAAATTTTTCGCCTTCTGATTCTTCATCCCAGTGAATTTCCTTCATGTTAACAAGATCAACAACACCTTCAAAATCCTGACCCATTCCAACTGGAATCTCAAGGGCAACTGTTTCGCATCCGAACTTTACGTGAACATCTTCCATTGCTGCATAAAAATCTGCACCAACTCTGTCCATTTTATTTACAAAACAAATACGGGGAACATTAAATTCATCTGCCTGTTTCCATACAGTTTCTGTCTGAGGCTGAACCCAACCAACTGCACAGATTACACTAACTGCACCGTCAAGAACTCTAAGTGAACGTTCAACTTCCGCTGTAAAATCAACATGGCCTGGAGTATCAATAATATTAATCTGATGATTTTTCCATTCTGTTGTAATAGCAGCACTGGCAATTGTAATACCACGTTCCTGTTCCTGCTGCATAAAATCCATTGTTGCCTGACCGTTGTCTATTTCGCCGATTTTGTGGATTTTTCCTGAATAAAAAAGAATGCGCTCAGTAGTAGTAGTTTTACCTGCATCAATATGTGCAATAATTCCAATGTTACGGATATTTTCTAACATCTGCCTTTCCTGTTTTGTTTGGATTTAGTTAAATTCTGTTTGGGTGAGTATATATAAAATTCATGGAAAAATCAACGGGGAGAAACTTACAAAAAACTTGCAAACTCACTTTTATAGATTTATAATTTAAACAAATATTCTGCTTCTTTTGGAGGTACAAAATGAGTTTAATCAACATCACTTTTCCAGACAACACCACTCTTCCATTTAATACCGGTGTCATTCCTCAGGATTTTATTGACAAACTTACTGCTGACGGTAAAAAACCTCTGGCCGTAAAAGTAAACAATCAGATATGTTCCCTTACAGAACCAATTGAAATTAACGCTAAAGTAGAAGGCGTATTCAACGGGACAAAAGAAGGCTGCTCAATTTACAGACGGTCACTGTGTTTTGTACTTGCAACAGCCTGCCGCAATATTTTTCCAAAAAGCCGTCTTCTTGTAGGCCACAGTTTAGGTTATGGTTACTATTATACAGTTGAAACCTGCGCACCATTAACAGACGGAGACATTGCTCTTCTTGAAACAGAAATGAGGAGAATCATCAGGGCAGATAAGTTGATTGAAACAAAATATCTGTCATACGCCGATGCCTGCAGAACCTTTGAAGAACTAGGTTTAAAAGAAACACATCACCAGCTTAAATTCAATGCAAAAAGCAAAATTGCCGTAAACCAACTTGAAAATTTCACAGACCTTTATTTTGGTCCTCTTGTTAATTCAACTGGAGTTTTAAATGTTTTTGCATTAAAGCCATACCAGGAAGGATTTCTGTTAAGATTTCCAAGTCAGTTTGATACAGAAAATCTTCCGGAATTTAACGACGAACCAAAACTTTTTGAAATCTATTCCCGCTACAAAAAATGGGGTTCAGAACTGAATGTTACAAGTGCCGCAGGATTGAACCAGCTTATATTTGACAAAAAAATAAATGAGTTCATCACCATTACAGAAACATTACAGATGAACTGCATTGCAGAGATTGCAAGAAAAATTCAGAAAAAAGAAACAGCAAAAGTTGTGCTTATTGCGGGACCTTCTTCCAGCGGAAAAACAACAACAAGCAAAAAACTTGCCATTCAGCTGCAATCATTGGGGTACACACCAAAGGTTATTAGTCTGGACAATTATTATGTAGGCCGTGAACAGAATCCAAAAGATGAAAACGGCAATTACGATTATGAATGTCTTGAAGCTCTTGACGTAAAGCAGTTGAATCAGGATTTGCTGGATTTGTTTGCAGGCAAGGAAATTGATGTTCCTCAATATGATTTTGATAAAGGGGAACGTTTCTACAACGGAACAAAAATGAAGCTTGGTAAAAACCACATTCTCATAATGGAAGGAATTCACGGATTAAACGATAAGCTCACTCCATTAATTCCAGCAGAAAATAAATTCAAGATTTACCTCAGTGCCCTGACTCAACTTAACCTTGACGACCACAACCGCATTCCAACCAGCGACAACAGGCTTATACGACGAATTGTAAGAGACTACAACTTCAGAGGTAAAAGTGCTGCAAAAACAATTTCCATGTGGGCAAGTGTTCAGAAAGGAGAACGGCTCCATATTTTTCCATTCCAGAATAATGCAGATGCCATGCTGAATACCGCCCTGGATTATGAATTAAGCGTTCTAAAAGTATATGCAATGCCTCTGCTAAGATGCGTAACTCCAGAAGAAAGTGAATATGCGGAAGCTTCAAGACTTATTGAATTTCTGGAAAATTTCTGCAGCATTCCAAGTACAGCAGTTCCAAATGATTCAATAATAAGGGAATTTATAGGCGGATCTGTATTTAAATATTGATTTTATTTGATTAATTTATTAACAAGGCTGTCTTCTATGGAAAGTTCTTCCTGGGCGGCAGCCTGTTTTTTCCATTCCAAAAACTCATCTTCCTTAAGCTTTTCAAGAACGTCAACTTTCTGCATGGCAGCCTTAAGAATTTTGCGTTTTTCATCAGCAATTAAATTTGCTTTTGCCAGCTCCTGTAGACTTTCTTCTTTTTTTCTGTCCAGAAAAATATAATAATTTCTGCATTGAGTATATTCAGAAAAATCAAGAGAAGGAAATTTATTTTTAAGCAGATTTGCTGTATTTC
>JAEDJS010000091.1 GCA_016296205.1 Treponema sp.
GCTTTGCTCCCCTCGGCTCAAGCGTAAATGCCTGCCGAACCTGGGCTCCGTTTTTAATTCTGATATTTTTTTGCGTTTTTACAATTATATTTAAAAACCGGCACTTACACATTGCAGATCCGTTTTTTTTATTATAGTCTGCATTTATTACAGTTAATAGAAATATAATATTTTACTATAAATCAATCTTTTGTTATATTTTAAATGTAAATCAAAACTGAATTACATCAGGTAAGCTAATAACCAGAGGAGAAAAATATGGCAAATAAAATCGTAAACAGTGCAACAGAACTCATTGGACAGACACCAATTCTTAAACTCAACAATTACGCAAAAAATTCAAATGCAACAATTCTTGCCAAGCTTGAACTTTTTAATCCAGCAGGAAGTGTTAAAGACAGAATTGCCCTAAAGATGATTGACGATGCAGAAAAAGCGGGCTTATTAAAACCAGGTGCAACAATTATAGAACCAACATCCGGCAACACAGGAATTGGACTTGCCTCAGTTGCAGCAAGCCGTGGTTACAAAGCAATTCTCACTTTGCCAGATACAATGAGTGTTGAACGCAGAACTCTTCTTAAAGCATACGGCGCAGAAATTGTTCTCACAGAAGGTGCAAAAGGAATGGCAGGTTCAATTCAAAAAGCAGAAGAATTAAAAAATCAAATTCCAGGATCCATAATTCTGGGACAGTTCGTTAACCCTTCAAACATAGCAGCACATTTTGAATCAACTGGTCCGGAAATTTGGGAACAGACAGACGGCAAAGTTGATATTTTTGTTGCAGGGGTTGGAACAGGCGGAACAATTTCTGGAACTGGACGATACTTGAAATCAAAAAATCCAGATGTAAAAGTTATAGCAGTTGAACCAGCCACATCTCCTGTACTTTCAAAAGGTACTGCAGGAGCACACAAAATTCAGGGAATTGGCGCAGGATTTGTTCCAGAAATATTGGACACAAAAATCTACGACGAAGTTATTGCCATTCAAAATGAAGACGCATTTGCAGAAGGAAAAATTTTTGCACAAACAGAAGGTGTCCTTGTAGGAATCAGTTCTGGCGCAGCATTAAAAGCCGCAAAAATTCTTGCCCAACGTCCAGAAAATAAAGGAAAAGTAATTGTTGCCCTTTTACCAGACAATGGTGACAGATATTTAAGCACACCTTTGTTCAACTAATAATATTTACAGAAATTACAGGGAAAAATGGGAAATAGAATTTTTGTTGGCTGTATGCGTTTTGGTGATTTTTTAACTCAGGACATGAACAGTTTTATTCACCAGGCACAGGAAATTGGAATTACAAACTATGATCACGCTGATATTTACGCCGGCGGGAAAAGTGAAAAAGTTTTTGGAAATGCATTCTCTTCTGATAAATCATTAAAACGTGAAGATTTCTACATTCAATCAAAATGCGGAATCAGAAATGGTTTTTATGATTTATCCAGAGATTATATTTTACAAAGCGTAGACGGAATTTTATCAAGATTAAAAATTGAATACCTGGATTCACTATTACTTCATAGACCAGATGCATTAATGGAACCAGAAGAAATTGCTGCGGCTTTTGACAAATTAAATTCCACAGGAAAAGTAAAACATTTTGGCGTTTCAAATTTTAACCCAATGCAAATTGAACTTCTTAAAAAATCTGTAAAACAACCTCTGGAATATAATCAGCTGCAATTTGGTCCCTGCAGTGCATCAATGATTTCTGAAGGAATGGAAGTGAACATGAACACAAATGGTTCAGTAATGCGCGATGGAAGCGTTCTGAATTATTGCCGGCTTAACAATATTACAATTCAATCCTGGAGCCCTTTCCAAAAACCAAACTGGCGTGGACCATTTATAAACGACGGAGAATATTGTGAATTAAACCGAGTCTTATACGAAACAGCAACTGCAAAAGGATTTACCCCAACCCAATATGCAGCCGCCTGGATTTTGCGACACCCTGCAAAAATGCAAATCATCTCCGGAAGTACAAATCTTTACAGACTCAACGAAATTGCTGAAGCAGAAAAAATTCAAATGAGCCGGGAAGAATGGTATGCAATCTACCGCAGTGCTGGAAATATTATTCCATGATTGTTACAACCGCAATTAATCTCACTACTTATTGACAAATTTGTTCACTTGTGTTAATTTTAGTTAGCATTAACTAACCAAAAGGAAGTTTATTTCGTGCTCTGCACTTCATAAACTTGGATTCTCGCCTTCCTGGCTCGCCCCTAACGCGGAGTTTTTATAGGAGTAAAAATGGGAACAATCATCGTAGTTTTAATACTAACAGCCGTAGTGACTGTAATAATTGCAAAAATGATTAAAGACCGCAAAAAAGGAAAAACCTGCTGCGGATTTGACTGCTGTTCATGCAGTGCCAATTGCAGCAAAAAAAATAATTTTTCGTCAGAGGGAAAAAATGATCAGAAATGCAGCACCCCAGGATGCAGAATCGATTCTTAACATATACTGCTATTATATAAAAAAAACTGCAATCACTTACGAAATCACAGTTCCTACAGTAGAAGATTTTAGAAATCGAATAATTAACACTTTAAAAAAATATCCATATATTGTAGAAGAAAACGACGGTAAGATTATTGGATACGCCTATGCCAGTGCATTTAAAAACCGTGAAGCCTATGACCATAGCGTAGAAATTTCGATTTATGTGCACAAAGATTTTAAACGAAAGGGCATCGGGAAAAAGCTTCTCCAGGAACTGGAAGCTCGTCTTATAAAGCAAAATATTTTAAACTCCTACGCCTGTATTGCAAAACCAGTCCAGGAAGATGAATACTTAAATTTTGACAGTATAAACTTTCACAAAAAAATGGGTTACAAAAACGCCGGGGAATTCAATTTATGTGCAAAAAAATTTGGCCGTTGGTACAGTATGGTCTGGATGGAAAAATTTTTGGGCCCTCACAACTAATTTAAAATTCAACAGGAAGAGAGCCAGTCTGTTAATTCCTTAATATATTTTTTATCAGAAATATCGTAATCCTGACTAATCATTTTCGCCATAATTTTATCGTCTTCAGTAGCATCTTTTTTATTCATCAACATCTTAGAAAGAAGCTGCATCAATTTGCGGTCCAGCCACTTCATTTTTGCATAAGAAATTCCACCAGGGCAATAACAACGGAAACATTTTTTAGAATCAACAATCGGAAAATTCTTTTCCATAACAACTGGAATTTCCGGATTATTTTCCAGAGGACTTGCACCTACACCAAAAAATGCAAATCTCTTCTGAGGAAATTTTACCATAAGTGATTTGAACCATTGGATTTTTAAAAATGAACCCGCATGAGCCCATGAGCCAAAAACAATCTGATCAAATTCAGAGAGATTCATTTTTTGAGCATCATTCAAACTTACACTCTGACATCCAACTGATTCTGCAATCCAATCACCATACCGCTTTGTAAATCCTGTCTGAGAATTATAAATAATAATTGTTTTCATAAGTTGAATTATACACCAGATTTTTTCCTATCGCAAACTAAACTCCACCATTCAAAAAAACTGCAAAGGAATTAAGACTAGACAAGTTGATTTTTTCCCCACGCAATTACTTAATAAGTTCACTAAATCTTGCCCCACATATTGATCCAGAACAAAACTAACAAATTCAGTTTTTTGTAATGCGCCAGCCTAAAAATGGTCAAGGGAAGGAAGCAAAAAGTTTTATACTGCATAAAAAACCGATGGTAAAAACAACACTACTATACAAAAGTATAATATTTATACTATAATGATTTTTGGAAGTACCTGAACTGGCGGTTATCTCCCAAACTCTACCGGCAATTGCTGGAATTTAATTTTGGGAGGCTTGCGTATGA
>JAEDJS010000003.1 GCA_016296205.1 Treponema sp.
TGATGTGAAAACCTCCGCCGTAAATTTTATCATATTTAAGTGATTGATTTACACAAATCAGATGAAAAATTGCAAGATAAAAACAACGTTTTAAAACTTCAGGGAAAATTACTTTAAGATTTTTTTCCTTATATAGTTTTGAATTTGTAGAAAAAACAATATAACCAGCAATATTTCCAGATTCAGAATCTTTTGCCACGAGAACATTGTGGGGTTCAAAATCCATGTAATAATCAACATACATTAAATTCATGCATTGCTGCAATTTTTGGTTTTTCTTAAAATGTTCCCAGCAGGTTGCACGACAAATATCCTGAATTTGTTCTTTATATTCAACTTTGTAAGGTTCAATAATTAACATATAGCTCCCTTTTCCATATTATATAACATAATTTTTAATTTTCTGGTTGATCGTTAATAATCCGGCCTTTTTCTACATTTGGAAGAATGAAATTTACTTTTTGAAACTCCCACAAAGTTAAAGAACCTTGTGCTGTGTTTTTATTTCTTTCAAGAATTTGGCTGAGTTTTACCTGGTGTTCAACCCATGATTTTCCATCTGTTGCGTCACTTAACATGCATGGCTGGAAATTGTCCATTGTTCGGGCAAATTTAGATTCAGGGGTTTGCTGTTCTTCAAATTCTTTCCATAAATCATATATTTTTTTTGATTGATCTTCTGGTAATAAGTTAAAAATTCTTTGTGCGGCTTTTTCTTCTCTTTCTGCCTGAGTTGATTTTGCATTTTCGTCGTAAGCGTAAGTATCTCCGGCATCAATTTCTACAAGGTCGTGGATAAGCAGCATGGAAATAGTTTTTAAAACATCAATTTTCTGGTTGGAATATTCACTGAGCAGCAAAGTCATAATTGCCATGTGCCAGGCATGTTCGGAATCGTTTTCTTTGCGCTGGCCGTTACTCAGGTAAGTTTGCCTTTCAATAAATTTCTCTTTGTCAATTTCTTTTATAAAATCAATCTGCTTTTTTAGTCTTTCCAATTGTAAATCTGTCATGGTAAAATTGTAATAATAATAAGAAAAAGTGTCTATAAATTTTGCCCCATGTCTTGCAGCTTTAAAAAGTGATTTCACTGAGTACAAAGCATGGAAGAAGGCAGAAGAGGAAAAAGAAATTTAAATTCAAGCCAGAGAGAAGCAAGTGTGATAATTAAAGTTGGCAAACCGATTTTAAATCCATATCCAATAAAATTTTTTGTGCCAAATTGAATTTTCTGCTGTTTTAAAATATTTAGCCACATAAGACCGGCAAGGGCTCCAAGAGGTGTTAAAAACGCTCCAAGGTTGGAACCGATTATGCTGGCAAAAAGAGCAGAAAACTGGAAATTTGATTGAACACCGGCTGAGGCACTTTCAATTATAGAAGAAAATAAAACACTCATTGGAATATTGTTAATAATGTTGCAGCTTAATGCAGATAAAATTCCGTATTTAAAAACCGGACTGTTTGTTCCAATTACAGAAGCAAAAAAATCAGGAATGCCAATTATTTTTAAAATCAAAATTAAAATAAACATCCCCAGCAAAAATGGAATTAATGTCCAGGGTGCTCTTTGTAAACAGCGTAAAAGTTCAATTGGTTTGTGTCTTGCAAAAATTGAATAAATCAAATTGCAAATAAATAAACTGGCTGCAGAACAGGCTGCTACAATCCACATTTGGATTTTAATATAGGAACTTAAAGCCAGTAAAATTGTAGCGGCGGCAAGATGAATGATTCCAATAAACAAAAGAACTGGGCTGCTGATAAAACTGCTTTTTTTTGTGGTATGCTGAATGGGTTTAGAAAATTGATTTTTAAAGCACAGATACAGGAGAGCAAAACTGGTAAGACCACCGATGATTGTTGGGATAATCATAATTAAAATGTAGCCTACAAAGTTGATAGAGCCAAAAGTTGCAAGGTAAATATTTGTTGGATTCCCGATGATTAATGCCATGCTCCAGGTGTTGGCGGCAATAAAAACGGTAACAAGGTATGGGACTGGATTCAACTTTCCACTGGAACAAAAATAGCAGATAAAAGGAGTAAAAGTTAGGACGATGATATCATTGCTTGTAAAAACAGTTAAAATGCTTACTGTAAAATAGAGAATGACAAATAATTTTTTTTGACTTGCACCACTTTTTTTTAAAGTTGCATTTGCCAGAAATCTAAAAAATCCTATTTCGTCTAAGAAAACACTAAGGATTGTCATTGAGAAAAAAAGGATTAGAATTTTTATTGGATTGATTTGAGTATTTGCAGTTAAATTCTGAATTATGTATTGCAACATTTTATTTCTTTGTACAAATTGAACCCATTTTTATTCGTTTTGTTCGAACATCATCCAGCATGTTTTTAAGTTCTTCGCTATTTTCTGACTGTATGAAATTCTTCATTAAGTCCAGTTGTTTCTGAAAATTTTCTATGTGATTGCAGAGAAGGTCCTTATTGGATATAAAAAGTTCTGTCCAAAGAGGGGCATTAATCATTGCAATTCGTGTAAGATCTTCAAAACTTCCTCCACCAAAAGCAGTGATTTCTTCATCGTCGGCACTGGCAACTAATGCGCTGGCAATAACGTGGCATAATTGACTCGTAAATCCGATTTTATAATCATGGTTCTGGCATGAAGTTTCTGTTATGCGGCTGAATCCCATGGCAGAAATCAAAGTGCGCATTGTTTCGAGATTTTCCGGTTTGTTGAAGTCCTGTGGGATAAGGATATAATTGTGGTTAACAAAAAATTTTGCATTGCTTGCTGCATAACCTTCTTTTTCTCCGCCAGCCATTGGATGCCCGATAACAAAATCTGTGTCCGAACGCAAAAGTTGTGGAAGTGATTTTTCGAAGATTCCTTTAACACCACTGATATCTGTAATTATGGCACCGCTTTTAAATTTATCTTTGTGGTCTTTAAGAAAATCCAAAGTAGCGTGAGGATAAAGGCAGATAAAAACCACATCGCAGTCAGGAAGCATCTGGTCTACATCAGTTGATGGAAACCCTTTGTCGATCACACCTTCGGAAAGTGCCATAGTAATGCTGGAGGTACTTCTATTGCATCCGAGAATTTTTCCAGTTGAATCAGATTGACTCAAAATGTTCTGGCGAATAGATTTTGCAAAAGAGCCTCCCATTATTCCGAGGCCTACAATTCCGTAAGTGAGATCTTTTAACATCATAATGTTTTGCCTTCTATTGCTGCGTATTTCCGGAGCTTTGACATAAGTTCTTCAAATTGAGCTGGAGTTAACTGCTGACTTGCATCGCTTAATGCTTTTTCCGGGTGGCAGTGAACTTCAATTTCCAAAGCATCTGCACCAGCGGCTACAGCACTCTGTGAAAGAACTGGAACCATCCATCTAAGACCACAGGCATGGCTTGGATCGATTACTATTGGCAGGTGACTTACTTTGTGAATGTATGGAACAGCACTAAGATCAAGGCAGTTGCGTGTGTAATTGTCGTAATATCTGATTCCACGTTCGCAGAGAATAACATTTTCGTTTCCGTTTGCCATTATGTATTCTGCGCTCATCAAAAGTTCTTCAATTGTTCCAGACAAACCGCGTTTAAGAAGAATTGGTTTTTTTGATTTTCCAAGTTCTTTGAGAAGGTCAAAATTCTGGAAGTTTCTAGCACCAACCTGAATCATATCAACGTTAGAAAAAAATGGAAGCTCGTTGATTGACATAAGTTCTGTACAGATTGGAAGACCAGTTTCTTTTTTTGCTTTCTCAAGAAGTTCAATTCCGACTTTTCCCATTCCCTGGAAACTATATGGAGAAGTTCTAGGTTTATAGGCACCACCACGAAGAAGTTTTGCTCCTGCTTTTTTAACTGCGATTGCGGCTTCCATAATCTGTTCTTCATTTTCTACTGAACAAGGACCTGCAATAATTGGAACACTTTTTCCGTCACCAATAGCAACTGGATTTACGCCAGATTGACCGCCACCAACAATAACAACAGAATTTTCCGGATGGAATGCGCGACTTGCCATTTTGTAAGGTGCACTAACACGTTCTGCAGAATCAACAATTTCGTTTGCTAAAAAATCTTCTCTTGTAAGTTTGGAAGTATCACCAAGCAAACCAACAATTGTCTGGTCAACACCAACAACAACATGAACACCAAGTCCCCGCTGCTTGATGCTGTCGATAAAATTATCAACATCTTGTTTTGCAGCATCTTTTTTAAGAATAACAATCATATTTATATCTCCTGATTAATTTTTGATTAAGTGGGAAAAGTATAGCAGAAAAATCAATTTACTAATAGTAGTTTAATAATTGGTTTAAAGTTGCTTTATGAGAAAAAGGGGATTATAATATTGGAACAGAGGTAAAAAACTATGGATATTGGTTCTATCGTAACAACTATGCTCAGTGCTAATACTGTAAAAAATATTAGCAAGACAACAGGATCAGACAATGATGTAGTAAAGAGTGTTCTTTCTGCTGCATTGCCTTCACTTTTAACAGGTGCTTCTAATAATGCAAAAGATTCTTCAACAAAAGATGATTTTCTTAAAGCGTTGATTTCCCATTCTGCAGGAAGTTCAAGTGTAGCTTCTATTCTTAAAAAATTCGATCTTTCTGATGGGGTAAAAGTTCTTGGACATCTTCTTGGAACAGATGTAAAGGAAACAACAAAAGAAGTTGCAAAAGAAGCAGGAACAACTCAGAAAGAAGCAAAAAACATTATGGGTGCAGGTTCTGAAATTCTTATGAGTCTTCTTGGTGCAGAAACAAATGCGAAAGAATCAGATACAAAAGGTGTTGCATCTGCAATGAAAGGTCTTACTGGTTCAACTGCAACAAAACTTCTTAAAGGTCTTCTTACAGGTGATTCTGGTGAAGCTAAAACAACTGCAAAGAAAACTACTTCAAAATCTACAACTTCTAAAGCAAAAAGTACAAAAAAGACTACAACTGCAAAGAAAACAGAAGAAGAATCTGGAAATATGTTAAGCAGTTTAATAGGTCTTGCGGGAAAGTTGTTAAAATAATATAATCTGTATAATTTTAATACTATAATATTTTTTTCTAGGAGAAAATTATCATGGCAAACGAAAAAAAAGTACCTGCTAAACAGGGAAATGTTACTGGCTTGAGAGTAGCTGCATTCCTTTTCTGGGCTGTTGCAATAATGTTCGAAGTATTTGCAATTTTGTCTATTAATGGAAACATGTGTCTCCCATTCTTTGGTGAAGAAAACGCTCTCTTGTATTCTATGATCACTTGGCTTGTTGCTGATTTGATCTTTGTTATCGTTGGTTCACGTATTTGGGTAGCTGCTAACCACAGATGTGGAAAAGTACAGTCATGGATCGTAAATAACCTTGGTGTTATTGTAGCAGTTATTGCTTTCGCTCCATTTATTATCATCCTTCTTACAGACAAGAAGAACAAACTTGACCCAAAAACAAAGAAAATTGGTGCTATCGTAGCAGTAGTAGCATTGGCTATCGCTGGTGTATCAAGTTATGACCCTCACCGACTTACAAAAGCAGACATTCAGATGGCTCAGGCATTCTACACAGAAGCTGGTACAAAAAACCACCTTTCTAGAGATTGTCAGACTCTTAGAAATAGCGACCCGGCCAAAATCAACGATGAACATATCATTAAAGATTCTCCAAAAGAAGGTGGAATTTGTAAGTTCTGTGAAAAACACTGGGGAGAAGAAGCAAAAAAAGCAAGTGTTCCAGCAGCTCCAGCAGCAAACGAATAATTTAAGTTGAATTAACATCAATTTTAATAAAAGAACCGATGGTATTTATATTCCATCGGTTTTTTTGTTTATGAACTGTATTTGCCGTGGCAAACAATTGGTTGGCTTGGTGTCACCTTCTCGTGGGAGATGCTGAAACAAGTTCAGCATGACAGGGGTTTGGAGAGCAATTGGTGGGCGGGGGTGTAACGGTGTTATCGCGGCAGATGATTGTCATCCCGAACAATTAACTGTCATCCCGAACTAGATTCGGGATCTCATGCACCAATCTGTGGGAGATGCTGAAACCAGTTCAGCATGACAGGGGTTAATTATTTTCGGCGATTTCGTTGAATAGGGCCTGGTAAAGTGTTGCTTTGTCTCGGTTAGTGTCTCTGATTGTTTTTGCCATTCGGTTGGCAAGAACTAAAAGAACTTTGTAGCCTAAAACCGGTTCTTTTTTGCATAATTCTTCAAATTCTGTTCCGCTCAAACTAATTAACGTGCAGTCTGTAGTTGCTGTAACAGTTGCAGAACGGGTGTCGTCGCTGATAAGTGCAGTTTCGCCAAAGAAAATGTTTTGGTCTGCAGAAAGTGTTGCCAGTGCAATCTGATCTCCGGAAGGTGTGGCTCTGGAAATAAAAACTGTGCCTTTATACAAGATGTAAAAAGAATCACCTGTATCGCCTTCCTTAATAATCACATCTTTTTTCTTGAAATTTTTAATTTTCATGGAAGCGTAAACAAGTTTAAGGATTCGTCTGTCTTCCTGATTGTCTGGATTAAAATCATTAAAAAGTTGAATTTTTACTAGCTTTGGCAGAACCTTTTCAAAATCTTCCATAAATTAGACCTCCTTTTTACCGCGTATGATTATTGATTTAGAATTCTTTGAAATTACAAAATCATCTTGCGGGGCTAAAACAGGTTCGTTGCTTTTAAGAACTTTAACCTTTTTAAGATTATCAATAACATTGTTGATGTCTGGGTTTTTTTGTGCTTCTCGTAAAGCTTCTGTTCTGCGCTGATGGAAATTTCCAGTGTTAAGAAGGATTCCAACAAGTACACCGTCGAAGTTTGGTTTGGAATTCAGGAATTGTTTTAATTCGCCGTAAGTTTTTCCAATATAATCAGCAGGAATATCTTCAACTATAATTCCACTGTCGGCATCATCACTAATAAGAGCTCGGACAACGTTGCTGTAACCCATTCCACTTGATGCAGTAGCCAGCAAAGAATGTTCGTATTCCTGAGTGAGAATGATTTCATCACAGTGCACCATTGTAAGATGTTTCTGGAATTTTGCATCCATTAATTCGGCGGCAATATAAATGCCTGGGTTAAGATTTTCCATTGTAATAACAGCAAGAACAGTTCGGGAATCAATTTCCAGATTGCTAAAATTTTTTGAGCGGTCGCAAATTACAAGTGCTCGTTCAGCTGTCTGGATGTGGGCCCTTTTTAAAACGGCTTCGTCACTGTAATCACCGCTAACATATTTAAGTTCCTTAAAACGAGTCTGGTCCCGTAATTGTTCAATTTGTTCACTTGGAGCTTCGTTGATTAAAACCATCATGTCCGGTGTAAGATCCGGGTTTGAATTCATAACTGTATCCAGAATTTTTTCGAATCCTGGTCGCCATCCACATAAAATAAAATGTCCTTTCATCTTCTTTAACTTGTTAAGTCCTTTGTTTTTTTTCATCTGCATATTCATAAAAACAGATGCAATTTTACCAGTGATTACGCTAAGGATTATCATCCCCAGAGCCAACAAAATAAGAGCACTGATTCGCCCTTGAACCGATTCCACGCAGTAGTCAAAGTATCCGGCCACAACTGCAACTAATGTGAACCATACACTGTCGAACAATGTAGTGATTCCACTTTCTGTTTTTGTCTCTGAATCAAATACCAGAAGTGTACAGATTGCAAGAACAATGAAAATTGCTATGTATCCGTAAGTTAATGGGTTTTTGAGGGCATATTGAACATTTTTCCAGAACCGCCGCCAAAATCCCCAGGATTTCTTTTTACTCATATTTGAAATAATAACAGAAATTAGTTTTTGGTTAAAGTATTTTCATTGATTAAAAAAAGTGGTAATATAAACATGTTATGAATTCAGAAATTAAAGCAGTAGCAGAAAGACTTAAGGGTCTTAGAGACGTTTTGGACATTTCAGTTGAAGAAGCAGCACAGGTTTGTGAAGTTTCAAAAGAACAGTACGAACTTTACGAAACAGGAACAGTGGATATTCCATTGGGTGTTATGTTCAGCATGAGTCGTAAATATAACATTGACTTGTCTACGATTATTAGTGGTGATGAACCTCATAAAGTCTCATATTTTGTAACAGAAAAGGGCAAAGGTGCTACAGTAAACCGTCTTGCAGACTACCATTTTGAAAGTCTTGCAGCAGGTTTTGCAGGCAGATTGATTGATCCATTTTTGGTTACAATTAACCCTGGAGATATCGAAACAATTCATACAACAACTCATCCAGGTCAGGAATTTAATTATTGTCTTGAAGGTGATATGGTGGTCAAAGTGGGGGAAAGTGAAATTGTCCTCCATGAGGGGGACTCAATTTATTTTGATTCTACTAAACCTCATGGTCAGAATAACCTCAACGGAAAACGCTGTAGATTTATCACTGTGATTATGAATGGTTTGGCAGAATAATCGACGCAAAACTATTTAATTAATTTTTTAGGACAAACAAATGGAAGAATTATACATTAATCGCGAAAAATTCGATAATTACGAAGATTTTTATAAAAATTATAAATTAACAATTCCGGAAAACTTCAACTTTGGCTATGACATTATGGATAAACTTGCAGAAAAGAAACCAGATGCACCGGCTTTAGTATGGACCAACGATGAAGATGATTATCTTGAAATTACTTTCTCAAAAATGAAGGAGCTTTCGGACCAGGCAGCAAGTTTTTTCCAGGAACAGGGAATTAAAAAAGGTGACATGGTTATGCTGATTTTGCAGCGCCGTTACGAATTCTGGGTAAGCATGATTGCTTTGCATAAAATTGGTGCTGTTGCAATTCCGGCAACTCACATGCTCACAAAAGAAGATATTGTTTATCGCAATAATTTTGCTAAAATCAAAATGATTGTTGCAGTTACAGTTCCAGATGTTATTAATCACGTTAATGAAGCATGGAAAGAAAGTCCTTCTCTTAAATGTTGTGCATTTGTAAATGAATTGGGGGTAGACAGACCTGTAGAAAATCCGCCGGAAGGATGGATTAATTTTGCAGAAGGCTGTAAAAATGCAAAACCTTTTAATTCAGAACGTGTAACAATCAATAGTGACTATATGCTGGGATATTTTACAAGCGGAACAACAAGTCATCCAAAGCTTGCAGTTCACGATTTCCTTTATCCACTTGGACATATTACAACTGCAAAATTCTGGCAGCAGGTTCAGAATGGTGGACTTCATCTTACAGTTGCAGATTCAGGTTGGGCAAAGACTTCTTGGGGACGTTTGTACGGACAGTGGATTTGTGAAACTGCTTTGTTTGTTTACGATTACCATTCTAAGTTTAAGCCGATTGATTTGCTCCATCAGGTAGAAAAATATCATGTTACAACTTTCTGTGCACCTCCAACAATTTATCGTTTCCTTATCAAAGAAGATTTAAGTGGAATTGATTTGAGTTCAATTGTTCACTGTTCAACAGCAGGAGAACCTCTGGCAGATGAAGTTTACAATAAATGGATGGAGCTTACTGGTCACGAAATCCGCGAAGGTTTTGGTCAGACAGAAACAACAGTTTGTATCTTCAACTTTGGTACAGAAAAAGTAAAACCGGGTTCAGTTGGAAAACCAAGTCCATATTATGATTTGCATTTGCTTGACGATGATCTCCATGATGTTGGCGTTGGTACAGTTGGTCAGATTGCTTTTAAACTTAATAAAGAAATGTTTCCGGATAGAAATGGCCGATTCCCAGGTCTTGTTTGTGAATATTATGGGGAACCAGAAAAAACTGCTGTTGCTTTCCACGATGGTTACTATTTTACAGGTGATCAGGCATGGAAAGATGATGAAGGATATTACTGGTTTGTTGGCCGTTGTGATGATGTTATTAAATGTTCAGGTTACCGCATTGGTACATTTGAAGTAGAAAGCGTTTTGCAGCGCCACCCAAGTGTTCTTGAATGTGCAGTTACTGGTGCTCCAGATCCAATTCGTGGACAGGTTGTAAAAGCTACAATTGTTCTTGCAAAAGGTTATGAACCGAGCCCAGAATTGATTAAAGAAATTCAGACATTTGTAAAAACAGAAACAGCTCCATATAAATATCCTCGTATTGTTGAATTCGTTAAGGAACTTCCAAAAACAATCAGTGGTAAAGTTATGCGCAAACAGATTCGTATGACAGATGCTGCAAAAGCAAACAATCAGCCGGTACCACGTGAAGAACCAAGCGAAAACGGCGAAAAATAAAAGGTAAAAGATGATAGCTCCCTTTGATGAAGACGAAGCATACCAGATTTGCCAGAAAGTAATTTCACTTCTTGATAGAAAAGTGCTGGTGCTTAAACACACTGGAAAAATCAGTGAAGAACGGCAGAATATTGGCATTATGATAGGTGCCATGGTTGCAGTTGATTCAAAGGGAACTAAATTTAATTTTGTTGCGGTAAGTGGAACAGCCCGGGAACTTGCAGTAAATTTGCCGGTAAGCCCGGAATTAAGGAATTTACAGAATTTAATTATTGTTCCGCCGGTAGTTCAAAATTATGCAATTCAAAAAGCATTGGAAAAAAATGACGATGCAGTTCACAAAATGACTGCTCAGATTGAGGCTCTGGAAAAACAAATCTCCGGGGCGGATAACCAGTTGCAAATTCAACTTAAAAATCAAATTAAAGAAATCGAATCAAATCGCACTGCCCTCACAACCGAAAGTTTTTACAAAGTACTGGAACTGTATAACTTCAACTGTTTTGACGGCTCTGTAAAAAATATTCTGGAAATTACTAAAGGTCAGCTTACTCCGGGGGGCACTGGAGAATGTTGCGCACCAAAATTACTTGATTACTGTTTTAAATCAAAATATCGTCCTGTTAGCATGTGTGAAGTTTATTACGGAAATCCAAGTGAACATAAAATTCCCGGTCAGAAATATCCTCCATGTGATGAACGTTGCGGAATAATTTTGCCATCAATGCTGGGACTGGAAATTCTTTACCGCGACAAAGACATTATTGTTGTTAATAAACAGAGTGGTGTGCTGAGTGTTCCAGGCCGTGAAGAAAAAGACTGCATCGTAAACAGAGTTAGAAATCTCTTCCCTGATTGCATTGAACAGCCAAGTGTTCACCGGTTGGATATGGAAACAAGTGGTCTGCTTGTTCTTGCATTTAATAAAGAAGCCCACAGAAATTTAAGCATGCAGTTTGAGGCAGGCACTGTTTCTAAAAAATATGAAGCATTGATTGATGGTATTCTTCCAAAAATGGGAATTCCAACTGATGGTCAGAGCACACTTTATTTCCGCCTTGATCCTGATAATCGCCCTCATCAGATTTGGGATGAAGTTTATGGAAAAAAAGCAATTACCAGCTGGCATATAGAAAAAGTTGAAGATTACACTGCGCCAGATAAAACAAAACGACCAGTTACAAGAATCACATTTGAACCTGTTACTGGCAGAACTCATCAATTGCGTCTTGCTTCCAGCGATTCCCACGGTTTTGGGTGCCCCATTATTGGAGATACTCTTTACGGCACTTGCGCAGAAGGTGAACGTCTGATGCTTCATGCAAAATATTTAAGTTTTAAACATCCGGTTAGCGGGCAGCAAATGGAATTTAATTGTCCGGCTCCATTTTAAAAAAAATTTGCCAAAGAATCCAAATAAGGTTTATAATTTATAGTTGAATTAAAATTTCGGAGGATTTTTAAATGATTGGTACATTCTGGTCTCTGGTGCCTGCAATTCTTGCAATTTCTCTGGCACTTATTTCAAAAGAAGTTTATTCTTCACTGTTTGCTGGAATAATTTTGGGCGGTGCTTTCTGGGCAATTTCTATGAAAGCAGGTTTTAGTGGATTTATTGATCACGTTTTTGCAGACGGATTAATTGCTAATGTTGCAGACTCTTACAACATTGGTATCCTGATTTTCCTTGTAGTACTTGGAACAATGGTTGCCCTTATGAACAAAGCCGGTGGTTCAGCAGCATTTGGTAACTGGGCAAAAAAGCATATTAAATCAAAAGTTGGTGCTCAGATTTCTACAATTATTCTTGGTATTCTTATTTTTATTGACGACTATTTTAACTGTCTTACTGTTGGTAGCGTTATGCGTCCTGTTACAGATAAACATAAAGTTAGCCGTGAAAAGCTTGCATACTTAATCGATTCAACTGCAGCTCCAATTTGTATTATTGCTCCAATCAGTTCATGGGCAGCCGCAGTAAGTGGATTCGTTGCAGAAGGAGAAAACGGTCTTGCTCTTTTCTGTAAGGCGATTCCATACAATTTCTATGCACTTCTTACTATTGTAATGATGTTCACTCTTGTTTTAGGTAAAGTTGATTTTGCCGGAATGAGTAAATATGAAAAAGCAGTTCAAATGATGGATGAAAAAGCAGAAGAACTTGAACAGGCAGAAACAAAAGGAAAAGTAATTGATCTTATTCTTCCAATCATAGTTCTTATTGCATTCTGTACTTTGGGTATGATTTACAGCGGTGGATTCTTTACAGAAGGTGAAACTCAGTGGAATTTTATTGATGCATTTGCAAATAGTGATGCCAGTGTTGGTCTTGTAATTGGTTCCTTTGCTGCTTTGATTATTACATTTGTTTTCTATATTGGAAGAAAAGTTCTTAGCTTTAAGGATTGTCTTGATTGTCTTCCAGAAGGATTTAAAGCAATGGTTCCGGCAATTCTTATTCTTTGTCTTGCCTGGACACTTAAAGGAATGACAGATAGTCTTGAAGCAAAACAGTATGTTGCAGGACTTATTAGTAATGCTCAGGGGCTCAAGAGTTTCCTGCCTGCAATTATTTTTGTTATTGCCTGTGGTCTTGCTTTTGCAACAGGAACAAGCTGGGGAACATTTGGTATTCTTATTCCAATTTGTATTGCTGCCTTCCCGGAAGTAAATGATCCAATCCGCATTATTTCTATTAGCGCATGTATGGCCGGTGCTGTTTGTGGCGACCATTGTTCACCAATCAGTGATACAACAATTATGGCAAGTGCTGGTGCAGAATGTAATCACGTAAATCACGTAAGTACTCAGCTTCCGTATGCATTGATTGTTGCTGCCATCAGTTTTGTCTGCTATTTACTGGCAGGCTTTATCCGCAATCCGATTATTCCACTGGTGTTTGGCATTGCCGCAGTTATTGGTATGCTTTATTTATTTAAATTTATTCAGAATAAAGAAAAATAAAGAGCAAAGAGATTCCGGGTCGCCGCCCGGAATGACAGTTACGTGGCCCGGAATGACATGTGTGGGTAATGAGCAGAGAGATTCCGGGTCGTGGCCCGGAATGACAGTTACGTGGCCCGGAATGACATGTGTTTTGGGAGGTTGTCATCCTGAGCTTGACTCAGGATCTCTTTCATTTGAATGACAGTTACGTCGCCCGGAATGACATGTGTTTTGGGAGGGCTGTCATCCTGAGCTTGACTCAGGATCTCTTTTTAAATAGAAAATTCAACTTTTTACTTAAATTCTACTAAAATTCACTTTAAGAATACTAAAAAATCTTTAAAAATACTAAATTTTTTGTTGCAATAAAGAAAAAAATTCTCTATAATAAAATTATGATAGAGAAGACATTAAATCAGGTATTACACGAAAAAACAGAAGAAAATCCAGAGCATGAATTTATGATTTATGCAGACCGTGATTTGCGCTTTACTTACAGAGAATTCAATAACCGGGTAGACAATTTGGCTTGTGGTTTATATTCACTTGGTGTTCGTAAGGGAGATAAAGTTGGTATTTGGGCAACAAATGTTCCAGACTGGCTTACTTATATGTTTGCCTGTGCACGTCTTGGAGCAATTGCAGTTACTGTAAACACAAGTTATAAGCTTCACGAGCTTGAATATCTTGTTGACCAGGCAGACCTTTCTACACTTTGTTTGAGCAACGGTGTTAAAGATTCTGACTATGTTCAGATGATTAAAGAGCTTGTTCCAGAATTGGATACTTATGAACGTGGTTGTCTTAAGAGCAAACGTTTTCCTTTCCTTAAAAATGTTGTATTTATGGGACCAGAAAAATTCCGTGGGCTTTATTCAACTCCAGAACTTCTTCTTTTGGGTCAGCATGTTGATATCAATATTATCCGTAAAATCGAAAGTGAAATTGATCCAGAAGATGTTGTAAACATGCAGTACACATCAGGAACAACAGGTTTCCCAAAAGGTGTTATGCTTACAAGCCGTAATATTCTTAACGATGGATTTATTATTGGTGAACGTATGCGCTATACAAGTGCAGATAAAGTTTGTCTGCCAGTTCCATTGTTCCACTGTTTTGGTATTGTTCTTGGTGTTATGGCAGTTCTTACTCACGGAGCAACTCATGTTCTACTTGAAAGCTTTGATCCACTTGTTGCATTGGCTTCAATTCACAAAGAAAAATGTACAGCAATTTATGGTGTTCCAACAATGTTCATTGCAGAGTTGAACCACCCGATGTTTGATATGTTCGATAAGTCTTCACTCAGAACTGGTATTATGGCCGGAGCAGGTGTTCCAGTTGAATTGATGAAAACAGTTATCGAAAAAATGCACATGCCTGAAATCACTTCTGTTTACGGACTTACAGAAACTTCACCAGGTATGACTCAGAGCCACTGGAATGATACGGCAGAAGTTAAAGCTACAACTGTTGGTGATGCTTTTGAAGGAATCGAAGTTAAAGTTCTTGATCCAGAAACTCACGAAGAATGCCCGGTTGGTGTTCAGGGTGAAATGTGTTGCCGTGGCTGGAACGTTATGAAAGGTTACTACAAAATGCCAGAAGCAACTGCAGAAGTAATCGACAAAAACGGATTCCTCCACTCAGGAGACCTTGGTGTTCTTGGAGAAGACGGTAACTTTAGAATTACTGGTCGCATTAAAGATATGATTATTCGTGGTGGTGAAAATATTTATCCTCGCGAAATTGAAGAATTCCTTATTCAGATTCCACAGATTAAGGATATTCAGGTAGCCGCTGTTAAAGATAAGAAGTATGGCGAAATTACTGGTGCATTTATTATTCTGCATGAAGGTCAGACTCTTACAGAACAGGACGTAATTGAATTCTGCCGCGGAAAGATTTCAAAATATAAGTGGCCTCAGCTTGTTATGTTTGTTGATTCTTTCCCACTTACAGGATCAGGAAAAATTCAGAAATTCAAGCTTACAGAACTTGGAACAAAATATCGTAAAGAAGTTCTTGGTTTGGAATAAAATAAATAATTAAAATGGAGGATTTACTATGAACCAGGAAATTGTTGCAGTAGCAGATCGCCTTAAGGGCTTACGGGAAGTAATGGAAATTTCACTTGAAGAAGCAGCAGCAACATGCGGAATTGCAAGGGAACAATATGAAATTTATGAAAGTGGAACTGTAGATATTCCTGTTGGAATTCTCCAGTGTATGGCCAAGAAATATAATGTTGATTTAACTGTTCTCATCAGCGGAAGTGAACCACACATGAAGTCTTACTTCCTTACAAAAAAAGGAAAGGGAATTAGTGTAGACCGCCGCAGTGATTATAAGTATCAGTCATTGGCATGGGGTTTTGCAAACAGACGTGCAGATCCTTTTATGGTAACAGTAACACCTGAGGAAACAAAGGAAATTCATTTCAATAGTCATCCTGGGCATGAGTTCAACTATGTTATTGAAGGAAAACTCAAGATTGTTGTTGACGGAAAAGAAATGATCCTGGAATCAGGGGATTGTTTGTATTTTGATGCAACTAAAAAACATGGAATGCAGGCAATTGATAACCCTGCAAAATTCCTTGCAATCATTTTTTAAAAATTAAATAAATCAACATAAGGAACCTAAAATGGAAGAAGTATTTCTACCTAGAGTAGATTTTGAAAACTACGAAGATTTTTATAAGAATTACAAAGTTAATGTCCCGGAAAATTTTAACTTTGCTTACGATGTAATGGATGTTCTTGCTGCAAAACGTGGCAATGACAGAGCACTTGTATGGACAAACGATGAAGGCGTTACAAAAGAATTCACTTATGCCGAAATTAAAGAACGCACAAACAAAGCTGCACAGTTCTTTAAAAATGTGGGCATTGGTAAGGGCGATATGGTTATGCTCATTCTTCAGCGCCGTTATGAATTCTGGATTAGTATTCTTGCTCTCCACAAATTGGGTGCATCTGTTATTCCTGCAACTCACATGCTTACAAAAGAAGATATCGTTTTCAGAAATAATGCTGCAGATATTAAAGCAGTTATCGCAGTAAACGATGGTGACATTCTTAAACATATTGATGAAAGTATTCCGGAAAGTCCAAGTCTTAAGATTCGTATTGCTGCAAATGCACATGGTTTGGATCAGGAAAATGAATCTCTTCCAGAAGGTTGGCTTGATTTTACAAAAGGTTCTAGAGAAGCCGCTGAACTTCCAACACCAACTGCAGAGGAAAGAAAAAAAATCAACAAAAACGATGACATCATGCTTTCTTACTTTACAAGTGGTACAACAAGCCATCCAAAACTTGTTGCTCACGACTTTACATATCCCCTTGGCCATATTCCAACAGCTAAATATTGGCAGCAGGTTCAGAATGGTGGTTTGCATTTAACAGTTGCAGATACTGGTTGGGGAAAAGCTGTTTGGGGAAAACTTTACGGTCAGTGGATTTGTGAATGTGCAGTTTTTGTTTATGACTATCACGCACGTTTTAAGCCAATCGACTTGATGCAGAAAATTCAGGATTTTGGTATTACTTCTTTCTGTGCACCACCAACAATTTACCGTTTCCTTATCCAGGAAGATTTGAGCAAATTTAACCTTTCTAGTCTTAAACACTGTTCAACAGCCGGTGAAGCTTTGAGCGAAGAAGTTTTCAACAAATGGCTTCAGATTACTGGACTTGAACTCCGGGAAGGTTTTGGTCAGACAGAAACAACACTTTCTTTGTTCAACTTTATGAATGAAAAAGTAAAACCTGGTTCAATTGGAAAACCATCACCATATTACAATGCCGTTTTGTTAAACGAAGATTTGACTCCTTGTGAAGATGGTGAAGTTGGAGAAATTGCATTCCCTCTTAAAGATGGAAAATTCCCAGGATTGTTCCTTGATTACTTTAGAGACCCAGAAAAGAAAAAGGAAGTTATCCACGACGGTTATTACTTTACAGGTGATACAGCATGGCGTGATGAAGATGGATTCTTCTGGTTTACTGGCCGCAGTGATGACGTTATTAAATGTTCAGGTTATCGTATTGGTACTTTTGAAGTTGAAAGCGTTTTGATGCAGCACCCAAGTGTTGTTGAATGTGCTGTTACTGCTGCTCCTGATCCAATTCGTGGACAGGTTGTAAAAGCAACAATCGTTCTTGCAAAGGGATTCACTCCAAGTGATGAACTTGTAAAAGACATTCAGGTATTTGTAAAGAAAACAACAGCTCCTTACAAATATCCAAGAATTGTTGAATTCGTGGACGAATTGCCAAAAACAATCAGTGGTAAAATCAAACGCCGGGATATTCGTCAGAAGGACAACAAATAGGTATTCCATTGGCCGTTGTTGTGGGCGGCTTCAAAAGTTGGTCACGTGCAAAATTGTTCGCCTCGCACACAAAAGTTTGACACGCAAACAATAGTTGGTCATGCTGAACTTGTTTCAGCATCTCCTACTGGTTGGTGGGTGAGAGATCCTGAATCCAGTTCAGGATGACAGTTAATTGTTCGGGATGACAGTTGTTGGTTTGTGCTGGCATTTATTGGTTCGGGGGGACGGGCCATTGGTTTGTGAGGGCATAATTGTGTCATTCCGGACCTGATCCGGAATCTCTTTGCAAGAGAGATCCTGAATCCAGTTCAGGATGACAGTTATTGGTTCGGGATGACAGTTATTTGTTCGTGGTGACGGACCATTGGTTTGTGAGGGCATAATTGTGTCATTCCGGACCTGATCCGGAATCTCTTTGCAAGAGAGATCCTGAAACTAGTTCAGGATGACGGAGAGGAGAGAGATCCTGAAACTAGTTCGGGATGACAGTTCTTGGTTTGTGCTGGCATTTATTGGTTTGGGTGGCAATTAATTGTCGTGTTGGCTGTGGTGCAGAATTGGTTCTGCAAACGTACCAATTAGTGATTTTATTACCACTTGGCAATCTGGTGGTCCATCCAGACAATTCTAGTCCATAGCCAGTCTTTAAGCATGCGAATTTCGGAATCGTAGGTGTAGCGGTCCTGGTAACCTTTTGCAGCAGGCCATACATATTTTCCAAAAATTGGCCATCTTACAAAGTTTTGTTTAAAATCATCTTTGTAGGCAGTTTGATATCGTGGAATAAATTCAGTAACAAGTTTTTTTACTTCCGGAACTTTTTCCTGCCAGCGTTCTTTTACTCTTGAAACAAATTTTGAATCCTGGAAAAGTCTTACAAAATACCTTGCACGGTTTTTAATATAGAAATCCTGTGGAACACCGCAATCAGTTTCGCCGTCGTTTCCAAAACCAATGTCAAAGTCCCAGAGTGGTCCCATGTGAATCAACTTATCGGCATTATCAAAATAACAGTAGCAGCTGCTAAAGAATTTTGCGTCACGATTTTTAGAAATTTCGTTAATAAAATACCAGTCGATAAAAGAATCAACATCAATATAATTCCCGTAATAATTGGCACTTGAAGCAACGTTAAAATCCGGAGAATAAAGTGCTTCTTCAAATTGGAGAATATAGTCGTGAATTTTCTGTTGCAGTTCCGGTTTAATCTGAGAGGCGTGGGGTGTATTCAAACTGACTGTAACACCCTTTGGAGTTATAAAGTTGAATTCTTCGTCTTCCCGGTAGTTGAATTCAAGAATGTAGCCAAAGTGTTCAAATTGTTTTTCATTTTTGCAGTCTTTAAGATTTGCAATATTTACACGGTTTGGTTCAATTGTGATTTTTTCAAGAAGAAGGTAAACTCCCTGATACTTTTCGTTGAAATAAACATGGCATTGACGGCAATTCTGGGACCATTTAAAAGAATTAAAAATATTGCGCCCCATGTAATATGCCATTGAATTTCGCAGAAGTGTTTTGTCTGTGTAGTTGGCAATAAGAGCAAATTCTTTAGATTCTCCCATTCCCAGCAAGTTGAATTTTTGACAGAGTTCAAGATTAAAAGATTTTTTTGGCTGATTCCAACTGGTGTTTCCACGTCCCTTAATTAAAATTGGTAAATTTTCAAAACTTTGGGCAGCGCTTTTAACGGAAATAAAGCCTTCAACTTTGGACAGTTTATAATCGGTAAGTTCAACATCCTGGTTTATATTAATGGTAATAATAGGCATTGTCTGTAAAGTTTCATCATCATTCAGAGTGGCAAGCAAATCATTGTTCTGCTGCAAGTTGATTTGAAGTTTGGATTTTTTTTGATTACTTTTCTTAACTGATATAGGTTTTTCAACTTTTTGGTCAGTTTTTTCTGACGTATCTGGATTTTGGTTTGGTATATATTCGTGAATAAAAATTAATGCAAAAGAAGCAATACAAATTAATGCCAGAACTGATGATGTTTTTAAAACACTGATACTAAAATTTCGGTTCATACTAAATATTTTATAAGAAATCATGGTTTTCTTCAATAATAAAATTAGCTAAGGTAACAGTTGCCACAGCTCAGAATATATAATAAAGGTGTAAGAAAAACAAAAAAAATAATTTAGGTTTTTGCCGGTGGTAAAATTTATCAATTAAGGGAGAATTGTATGACAGAAAAAACAGAAGAATTTGAATTGCTTTCAAATGAAATTAACAAGTATCAAGTATTGGATCGGGAACAAGAAAGAGAACTTTTCATTGACTACAAAGAAAACGGAAACATGAAAGCCAGAGAAAAATTGGGTCACTGTAATCTTAGACTTGTTGTTAAAGCTGCTTCAAAATTTTGTAACATGGGTTTTGAAATGGATTACATGGATATGATTGCCTTCGGAATGGAAGGATTACTCCATGCCATTGATAAATTCGATTATAAAACCGGCAATCGACTGATTACATATTGCACACCATGGATTGAACAGTATATCCGCCGCAATTGTGAGCAGGAGAGAAAAAGAAAAATCAGCATGGTTTATATTGATGAACTGGAAGATGAAGAAAATTTTCGATACGACCAGATTCTTGACAGTTCAATTGAAGAGAAAAAATATCTTTCACCGGAAGACCAACTGATGATTCGGCTAAGGGAAGAAGATGTTGATAAAGCTTTAAGACAGCTGCCAGAAGTTGAACAGAGAGTCCTTAGAGAACGGTTTGGTTTTTATTCTGAGCCATGCACTTTGTCTGAAATCGGAAAAAAACTTGGTAAAAGCAAAGAAAGAATTCGTCAGTATGAATACCAGGCACTTTCCGATTTGCGAAGAAGTGAATGTTTGGAAGCACTAAAGTCTTATGCAGCTTAAAACTATTTCTTTGCTACCAGAACCATTGTTTTAGCGTTCTGGTCGTAAGGATTGAGGTTATAGTCGCCATAAGCTTTTGCTTCTTTGAATCCGGCTTTGATTAATGTTTTGCAAAGTTCGGCAGCACTGTAGAGTCTTTGGGTAAATTGATGTTCGATTCTTGTTCCATCTTCCTTTATGAGAATCCATTTAGAAACTAAACCTTCCCATGCTCCTTCTACGCTGAACTGTGTAAGACAAGTCATGCCGGCACGTTCAAACCATTCACCTTCGGTAAAATATAAAATGGCAGTTTCCCGGCTGGTACATTCCAGAATAAATGTTCCTCCATCGGAAAGGGAGTTACAAATGTTTTTGAGAATTTCGAAATCTTCTTCTTCTGTGTCGCAATAACCAAATGAAGTATACAAGTTGATGGCTGCATCAAATTTTGTCTGGGTTTTAAAAGTTCGTAAATCATGGTTGATCAGATTCAGAGTAACGCCTTCGTCGTCTGCAGTTTCTTTGGCGGCGTCCAGTTCACTTTGAATGATATCAACGCCTGTAACATCTAAACCAAGAAGTGCAAGTTCAACAGAAATTCTTCCTGGACCACAACCGGCATCAAGAATTTTTGCTCCTTCCTTAAGGTTGCAGATTTTTTTTACGCTTTGAGCAACGGGACCTGCTTCTGCCCAACGTTCCGCATCAAACATAATTGGTCCGTAGTTAATCCAAAAATCTTCTTTTTCAAACCATTGTTTTTTTTCTGACATTTTTATCCCTTTATTAAAACCAATTTTAAAATAGAATCAACCCAGCGGCTTAGAAAATTCATTGTAGAAATTGTTGTATTCTGGAAAAGCTGCAGTGGTTTGTCTAAAATTCCAGTAAAAAGCAAAATGACTAAAGCAAGAAAAAAATAACGTTCATATTTCATCAGTGAAAAATATTTTTCTTCGGGAAGAATTAAAGAAAGAATTCTGGAACCGTCTAATGGAGGAATTGGAAGAAGATTAAAAATTGCGAGAGAAATATTAATAAGCGTAAAATACTGGAAACCAATATAAAAATAAAAAAACAGTTGAACTGATTTTAGAACGTAAAAATAGTAGAAAATTTTTGCAAGACAAATAGCAATGTATGCAAGAATTAAATTACTTACAGGTCCAGCCAATGCGCTTAGTGCAAATCCAAGCTTTGGCTTTTTAAAATTTCTTGCATCAATTGGAACTGGTTTTCCCCATCCAAAACCAAGGAAAATCATTGCAAGAGCACCAGTATAAGTAAGGTGAGCAAATGGGTTTAAAGAAATTCTACCGTAATTTTTTCCTGTATCATCCCCTAATTTATGAGCAATCCAAGCGTGGGCAGTTTCGTGAATTGGGAAGCAGGTTAAGAGAATTACAATTCTAATTGCATACTTAATAATTTTATCAGTCATGCTAGGATTGTAACATATAATTTAATTTTTGTGCTATAATTTAAATATGAATTATATTGATTTACATTTGCATCTGGATGGAAGCATTTCTTTAAAAACCGCAAGACAGCTGGCAGAAATAGAAAAAGTAGAATTACCTCAAAGTGATGAAGAACTTTTAAATCTTATGCAGTGCCCAAAAGATTGCAGAGATTTAAATGAATATCTTAAATGTTTTGAGCTTCCTGTTAGTTTGATGCAGAGTAAAGAATCATTAGAAATTGCTGCTCATAATTTATGTGCCGATCTTGCAGAAACTGGTTGTATTTATGCAGAAATTAGATTTGCTCCTCAACTTCATTGCAGAAAAGGTTTAAATCAGAAGCAGGTTGTTCAAAGTGTTTTAAAAGGATTAAAAAAGAGCTCAATCCCTGTAAATCTTATTTTATGCTGTATGCGTGGAAGCTGTCACAAAGAAAATAAGGAAACAATACAGCTGGTAAAAAAATTTCAGAGTAGAAAAGATTATTCTGTTGTGGCGGCGGATTTGGCGGGTGCAGAAGCATTGTTCCCCAATGAAAATTTTTTGCAGGAATTTGGACTGGCTCAGAAATTGGGAATTAATTATGTAATTCATGCAGGAGAAGCCAGTGGCCCAGAAAGTGTAATCAGTGCGGCATGGATGGGAGCTTATCGAATTGGTCACGGTGTAAGAAGCATAGAAAATCAGGATGCAGTTAACACTCTTTTAGAAAAAGACATCACTCTTGAAATTTGCCCAACAAGTAATTTGCAAACAAAAATTTTTAATTCAATAGAAGAAATCCCAATTCCCCAGTTATTGCAGGCAGGTATAGAACTTACGATAAATAGTGACAATATGACTGTAAGCGGAACCAATGCCGGGCTTGAAATGGAAAAAGTGCTGAATACCTTTGTAGAACCGGAACATCGTCATGAAGTATACAAAGGATTTTTATTCAACGCACTGGAATCATCGTTTTGTAGTAATAAATTGTTTAATAAGTTATCTGAACAAATTCAAAATATGTAAAAAAAAGCTCCTCAAAAAAGTTGAAGAGCTTGGGCTGGTTGTTTAAATAGAAATTAAACTCTTAGCAAAAAGGTTTGTCGATTTTGATAACGCTGGTAAAATGATTATTATATTCCCGAACTTTGTCAAAAAGGAATTTTGTTAACTCAAAATCAGTAAGATTGCAGGAATAAGGTTTAATTGCATCAAAAATAACATTTGTGTTGTTTTCACCTGGGACAATTCTTAAATCGTGAATTGAAATTTCCGGGTGTATTTTTTTTGCAACATCAGAAATATATTTTTTAACCTTTGCAACTTCTGGATTATTCAAATCAATTGGATCCATGTGAATAGATGACAGACAGTTAAATTTTGTGTCTAAAGCACATTCAGTCTGATCAATTATTTCGTGCAAATCAAAAATATCCTGATTCCCGGGAACTTCTGCATGAACAGTAATGAATAGACGACCAGGCCCATAATCGTGAACAATCAAATCGTGAATTCCAATAATTGGTTTGTGGGTAAGGATTTCTTCTTCAATTGCTTTAACAAGTTCAGCATCTGGCGGAAGTCCAAGAAGTGGATCCATAGTTTCTTTTGTGCTTTGAATTCCATTCCACAAAACCAGGAGAGCAACAATAATTCCGGCAATTCCATCTAAAGGAATTTTTATATTAGGAAAAATTATAGTTACAATTACAATAGCAAGAACTGCACCAGTAGAAATCACATCACTTAAACTGTCTTTTGCAGTGGCAATTAAGGCCGGCGAATTGATTTTTTTTCCTGCAACTAAGTTCATTACAAACATAAAAATTTTAACAAGAATTGATGAAGTTAAAATAATAACTGTAACAAGACTTGTGTTTAATTCCTGAGGATTAATAATGGAATTTACTGCAGATTTTAAAAGTTCCCATCCCATTACAAGAATCAGGAAAGAAACAATCAAGCCTGCAATGTATTCCAATCTACCGTGGCCATAAGGGTGTTCTCTGTCTGGTGATTTTGAAGAAAGTTTAAAACCCAGAATACTGATGATTGAAGCAGCGGCATCACTTAAATTGTTAAATGCATCGGCAATTACGGCAACACTTTTGCTTAATAATCCGGCAATAAATTTCCCAGCAAAAAGTAAAATGTTCAGAAAAATTCCTACAGCACTTGTAATGATGCCAACTTTCTGTCTGTTTTCACTCATTTTTAATTACCAACCTGTTCTGCAAATATGCTATTCTGTTTGAGTTCGTAGTTGATTGAACTGAGTGCATCCTCAGCTCTAAGATCACCAGTTTTTATGTACAATTCTTTCATCATGTCACGGGCTTCAAGAAGATTGCCAACGGCCTGCTGAAGTAAAATATAATTGTATCTTGATTCAAAAGAACCTGTTGTTTCGTAATAAGAATCATACATTGCAGATGCTGTTTCCAGGTTGCCTTTTTTTGCAATCTTGTTTGCTTGTTTTAAAACATCTGATTTGTCTGTGAGAAGATTAAGTGTATAAGTAATCTGATAAGGCTGGAGTTTATGGAGAATGTCTGAAGAAATAGAGTTGAATTTTGATTCACATATTTCTAAAGCAGATGGCAGTGAACGTTTTGTTGAATATTCACCGGAGGAAGTTGAATAATTGTAGCTGTTTGATCCAAGAATTTTTCCAGTTGAAGATTCAATAATTTCGTAGCGGAATTTAAAATCAACTGTAAGCTTATAATATTTTTCGTAAACAGTTTTATAAATTGTTCTGCCCTGAGAATCTTTGCGGCCACTGTCTACAGAAGTTTGTTTTTCGATTGGAACAACCGACGAATTAAAATTCGTGAATCTTCCTGCGCAGTAAACATCAGCTGGATTTTGAATCCCATTTTTGAGGGCATTTTTAACGCTTTGTGAATTAACAACGGATATATAGTTTGAATTTGCAAGTCCGTTTTCTAAAGTTTCTGTAAGATAATTTGCACAGGCTTTTTCTTCTGTTGAATCAACTCCCGCAAGAATATCAAGCAATTCAAGGATAATTGCAGCTCCGTGTTCATAATCAACTTCTGCAGCATCTGTTGTCTGAACTGGAAGAATTGCCATTGTTTTAGCACCTTTAATATCAAGTTCAGCAGGACGCATTGTTGTTACAGGGATTTTTGTTGCACAACTAGCAAATAAAATTGCACTTGAAATAATAGCTGTAACTGATTTTGAAAACTGTTTGATTTTCATTTTTCTCCTTCGACTAATTATTATATCACAAAATATAGAATTTTCAATGTAATGTTACTGTTCCTGAATTTGAGAGCTGCTCATTTTTTTGAATTCAACTAAAATAAAATAGAGGACTACAAGAAATGAGATAAAGTCGGCAATTGGTCCAGTCCATAAAATTCCTTCGAAGCCCATAAAAAGTGGAAGGGTCAAAAGCAGTGGAATAAAAAATATTACTTGTCTTGTTAACGAAAGCATTGCGCCCTTAATTGCTTTACCTGTTGAAGAAAAAAAGTTTGCACTTAACATCTGGAATGCTCCAAGAGGTAAAAGACAAAGGAAGATTCTCATAAAGTGAATTGAATATTTTACGTAGTTTTCATCGCCGCTGCCAAAAAGTCCAATTACTCCCCGAGGGTAAACTTCAAAAATGATTAAAGCAGAAATTGTGATAACGGCGGCAAATTTAACGGCCAGCAGAAAAGCCTGTTTAACTCTGTCAAAATTTCTGGCACCATAGTTGAATCCAAGAATAGGCTGCAAACCTTGATTAAGCCCGATGATTACAGAAATAACAATTGCATTGATTTTCATAACGATTCCTGTTCCGGCCAGAGGGATTGATGAACCGTATGCACTTTGATTTCCATAATGAACAAGACTTAAATTCATTGTAACCTGAACAAGAGTAATTGCCAGCTGAGTAAGTCCGGGGCTCATTCCCATTTTGATTGTAGTTAAAGTTTCCTTAATGCTGAATTTAAAATATTCTGGTTTTAGCGATACCCGTTTGAATTGCCACATATAAGTTAATGCTGCAATAAATGAAACAATTTGACCAATTACAGTAGCAATAGCGGCACCTTTTACACCCATGTGGAAAACAAAAATCATTATAGGATCAAGAATTGTGTTTAATATACAGCCGATTAACATAGTCATCATTGAATAAGTTGGAGAGCCGTCTGCCATTGTTAGTTTTGAAATACCGTTTTGAAGCATTACAAATGGCATTCCGATGGCAGTGATTTTTGTGTATTCAATTGCATATTCAAGGATTTCGTCTGTGGCACCAAAAAGTTTTAGAAGAGGTTGACAGAATATTTCAACAAGAATCATGTATGCAACGCCAAAAATTGTCATCATAACAATTCCAGAACCTACAACTTTTGCAGCATCTTCTTCTTTTTTCTGGCCAAGATAAATAGAAAACCTTGTAGCACTACCAATTCCAAGGGTGAGCATAATTGCAATGCAGATTGTATTTAAAGGGAAAGCAACATTGGTGGCCGCATTTCCAAGATATCCAACGCCGTGGCCTATAAAAATTTGATCAACTACGTTATAAAGACTTGAAACAACCATGGCGATTATAGCAGGAAGTGCAAATTTAAACAAAAGAACCGGCATTCTTTCCCAGCCAAGTGGATTGCCGTTGTGAGAATTTGAATTATTACCAGATAAGTTTTTCATATGAAAATTAGTTTATCAAAATGTAAAAAATATATCAAACACGGAATTTTTTTGAAATTTATTTGTGTTTAATTGTTGTATTTAAAGGTAGAAAATAGTATAATAATTAATCAGAAAAGATTGGGAGACACTATATATAGTGGTATGATTCTATAGTCATAACAATTGTATTCAGGGTTAACCCATAAATTATAGGAGGTTTTTCTATGGAAATGAGACCAGAATGGGCAGGATTTAATCCTAAAGGTTTATGGACAAGCGAAGTAAACGTTCGTGACTTTATCCAGGCAAACTACACACAGTATGCAGGCGATGAATCATTTTTGGCAGGACCAACAGATGCAACAAAGAAGCTTTTTGATGAACTTCAGAAGCTTCAGCGTGCAGAATACACAAAAAAATCTGTAGGTCTTGATGGTAAGGAACGCTCAGGTGTTCTTGATATGGATACAGATATTGTATCTTCTATTACATCACACAAACCAGGTTATATTTGTGAAGAAGGCAAAGAGCTTGAACAGGTTGTAGGTCTGCAGACAGATAAACCACTTAAAAGAGCATTTATGCCTTTCGGTGGAATCACCATGGCTGAAAAGTCAACAAACATGTACGGCTATGAATCAAACGAAGAACTCCACAAAATATTTACAAAATATCACAAAACACACAATGACGCTGTTTTTGATGTTTACACTCCAGAAATGCGTAAAGCACGTTCTGCACACCTTTTAAC
Source organism: Treponema sp. (assembly GCA_016296205.1). Classification (GTDB taxonomy): domain Bacteria; phylum Spirochaetota; class Spirochaetia; order Treponematales; family Treponemataceae; genus Treponema_D. The sequence continues at coordinate 27,212 of JAEDJS010000003.1, forward strand.
AGGTTTGCCAGATACTTATGGACGTGGACGTATCGTTGGTGACTACCGCCGTGTTGCTCTTTATGGTATTGATTACCTTATTAAATGCAAGGAACAGGACAAACTCAATTGCGGTAACGGAACAATGACAGAAGCTGTTATCCGTCAGAGAGAAGAAATTTCAGAACAGATTAAATGTCTTAAACAGATGAAAGAAATGGCTGCTTCTTATGGTTATGACATTTCTAAACCAGCAAAGACAGCAAAAGAAGCTTTCCAGTGGTTGTATTTTGGTTACCTTTCTGCAATCAAAACACAGAACGGTGCTGCTATGTCTGTTGGACGTATTTCTACATTCCTTGACATTTACATTGAACGTGATATTAAGAATGGTACACTTACAGAAGCTCAGGCTCAGGAATTGGTTGACCACATCGTTATGAAGTTCCGCATGGTTCGTTTTGCTCGTATCGAAAGCTACAACCAGCTCTTCTCCGGCGACCCAGTTTGGGCAACTCTCGAAGTTGGTGGACTTGGACAGGATGGTCGTGACATGGTTACAAAGAACGACTACCGCTTCCTCCACACATTGGAAAACATGAGCCCTTCTCCAGAGCCAAATATTACAGTTCTCTATTCAAAGAGACTCCCAGAAAACTTCCGCAAATACTGTGCAAAGATTTCTATTGATACATCATCTATCCAGTACGAAAACGACGACATCATGCGTCCAATCTGGGGTGATGACTACTCAATCTGTTGTTGTGTTTCTGCAACACAGACTGGTAAAGAAATGCAGTTCTTTGGTGCTCGTGCAAACTTGGCAAAAGCTCTCCTTTACGCAATCAACGGTGGCCGTGATGAAGAAGGTGGTCTTACACCAGGTGTTCAGGTTGGTCCAGAATTGGCTCCAATCACTTCTGAATATCTTGACTACAATGAAGTTATGCGCAAATACGATGCTATGTTGGAATGGCTTGCAGCTCTCTATGTAAACACATTGAATGCAATTCACTACATGCACGATAAATACTACTACGAAGCTGCAGAACTTGCTCTTATTGATACAGATGTTCGCCGTACATTCGCAACAGGTATCGCAGGTTTCTCTCACGTTGTTGACTCACTTTCTGCTATTAAATATGCAAAAGTTAAAGTTATCCGTGGCGATGTAGAAGTTAAGGACAAGAAAACAGGTGAAGTTATTGAAGTTGTTAAGGGCTTGGCAAAAGACTTCGAAATTGAAGGCGACTTCCCACGCTATGGTCAGGATGATGACAGAGCAGACGAAATTGCTGTATGGCTCCTTAAAACATTTATGGCAAAGATTAAGAAACAGCCAACATACCGCAATGCAGAACCATCAACATCTATCCTTACAATTACATCAAACGTTGTATACGGTAAGGCTACAGGTGCTCTCCCAGATGGACGCAAAGCAAAAGAACCATTCTCACCAGGTGCTAACCCATCTTACGGTGCAGAAACAAAGGGTCTCATAAAATCTTTGAACTCTGTAGCAAAAGTACCTTACAAATATGCTTTGGACGGTATTTCAAATACACAGACAATCAACCCATCTGCTCTTGGTCACGATAAAGATGAACAGATTGCAAACCTTGTAAACGTTATGGACGGTTACTTTGACAAAGGTGCACACCACTTGAACGTAAACGTATTCGGCGTAGAAAAACTCAAGGATTGTCAGGCTCATCCAGATAAACCAGAATATGCAAACTTTACAGTTCGTGTTTCTGGCTATGCTGTACGCTTTATCAACCTTACAAAGGAACAGCAGGACGACGTTATTGCTCGTACTTGTCACGCAAGCTTGTAAGATTAAAAAAGTGGGGTAATCATCAATTTTGATTCTTCACTTTAAGTTTAAACTATAACCGGTGGTTAGGTCTCCTGATCACCGGTATTTTTTTGCTAAATTCAATTTATTATGTTATAATCAGAATTATGAGAGTATTAATTTTATCATGCAATACAGGTGGTGGTCACAATTCGGCCGCTAAAGCAATTCAAGAGGTTTTGAATACTCGCAATGATCAGGCACAAATGAAGGATACTTTGGCTTTTACTTCAAAGGCTTTTAGTAATATTATTTGTGATACTTATGTTGGATTGGTTAAGCATACGCCAAAATTGTTTGGATTGCTCTATAATTCAAATAAAAAAATCACTTATGATAAGAAAGTGCATTCTGTGAGTTATCAGGGAAATGTGGTGGGTTCCAAAAAAATTGCTGAATATATAAAAGACGAAAAAATTGATGCAGTAATTTGCACACATTTTATGGCAGCCCAGGCTTTGAATCATCTGGTTAAGCATAAAAAAGTTTCGGTGCCGTTTTTCTTTGTTGCAACAGATTACAGTATTACACCAATGCTTGAAGAAGCTCCACTTGTGTCTAAAATTTTCTGCCCTCATTTTGACAGCGTTTACACTTATCTGAATAAGGGAATCCCGGAAGACAAGTTGATTTGTACAGGAATTCCAGTTAGTAAAGTGTTTCTTGAACCAAAAGACCGTGAAGGTGCACGTAAAAAGTTTGGAATTGGCACAGATGAAAAAGCAATTCTTGTTATGACGGGAAGCATGGGTTTTGGTGACAGCCAGATTATAGTTCAACAATTATTAAAGCGAAGTGATGAAAAAACTCGAGTAGTTCTTATCTGCGGAAACAATAAAAAACTTTATGAAAAAGTTCAAAAAACTCTTGGAAATGATAAACGATTGATTCTTGTTGGATTCACAAACGAAGTTTCTGCTTACATGGATGCCTGTGATATTATTTTAACAAAACCAGGTGGACTTTCTAGCACAGAAGCTCTTGTAAAAGGCATCCCGATTGTGCATACTTCACCAATTCCTGGTTGCGAAACAGAAAATGCAGATTTTTTTATGGGACATCATTTTAGTTTGTGCGCTCACACAACAATGGAAGTAGTAGAAGAAAGTTTAAGGCTTTTAAGAGACGATTTTCTGCGCAAACAGATTATTGAAGCTCAGAAGCATTTCCGTTTAGATTATTCTGCACAGAAAATCGTTTATTGTGTTCATGAGTATCTTGTTGATAACGGATACATTACAAAGGAATAAACCAGAGATTGTGGTCAACATTAAAACGTTTAATTCCTTTTACTTTTCCCCGGTCACTGTACTGCCAGAAAATAAAATTGTATGGTGTCTGGGGAAATTCACTATAGTCTGCATACCAGATTGGAATGTTGGCATCCTGGAACTGTTTTAAGTCAAAGTAAACGTGTTCAAAATAAATGTTGGAATAAATCATTGGATTAAAGCCAGCTTCCCGGATTTTTTCGCAGAATAAAAGTGCATTTCTAGTCCAAACTTCTGGTGGCAGATTATCAGTGCGGGCAGGTTCAATTCCAATTAATTCAGGGTCATAACTTACAGGTAAATCTAAGTCTTCCGGTTTTAAATTGTCGATTATAAATTGAGCTTCTTCCAATGCTTCTTCATCATTTAATGCCTGGCTAAAAATATAAACTCCAACTTTTAATCCAGCTGCTTTGGCGTCTGCAAAAAATTCATCAAATTTTTCGTCTTTAACCAAAAGTCCTGTGTTGCCATATCGTCTGTATGCGATTCTCAAAATTACAAAATCAAAACCGTCTTTTTTTACTTTTTTAAAATTCACTTTTTTTTCGTGGCGGCTTACATCAATCCCGTGAAGAATTTTGTAATTTGGATCATCATAGGTGTAACGGTAATTTTTTCTGTGAAGCTTTGAAATATCAAAATTGTGTTTTTCCCATTGGTGATTGATTTTCATTGCCGGGTTGCTTGACCATCCGGAATCGTAAATGAGGTATTCTTCGTCGTTGATTTTTACATTTAGTGGAAGTTGACTTTTGCAAATGTGTTCACTTGTTTTACAGGAAAAATTTAAAATTGTGATTAAAACTAATGTTAATTTAAAAATTGGATTCCCTTTGTTCATAAAAAAATTATAAATGTACTTTCAAAAAAATTCAATTCGATGTAAAATGGTTTTAAATTTGGAGGAAAAATGGGTAAGGTATTTAAGCTGGAAAGTTTTGGAAGCGTAGACGGACCTGGTGTAAGATTCATTATATTTTTTAGTGGATGCCCATTGCGTTGTTTGTATTGTCACAATCCCGACAGCTGGAATTTATCGGATGGCCAGGAGTATACAGCGGACCAGCTTTTGGATGAAGCAGAAATGTGCCGTGAATATTGGGGCAAAAAAGGTGGAATTACAGTAAGCGGCGGTGAACCACTTTTCCAGATTGATTTTTTACTTGAACTGTTTACAAAGGCAAAACAGCGTGGAATAAATACTTGTATTGATACTAGTGGCGCCTGTTTTAAAAGTGAAGGAGAATGGTTCCAGAAATTTCAAAAATTAATGGAAGTAACAGACACACTTTTGATGGACATTAAGCATATTGATGAACAAGAGCACATTAAACTTACAGGGTTGACTGGAAAAAATATTATTCAAATGTTCCGCTATCTTGATGAAATCAACAAACCAATCTGGATTCGGCATGTTCTGGTACCTGGAATCACTGACAACGACGAATATTTAATTAAGACAAGAGATTTTATCAGAACTTTGAGTAACGTGCAGAGGGTTGAGATTTTACCCTATCATGGGCTTGGAGCAATTAAATATAAAGAGCTGGGAATAGAATATGTTCTTGATAAAACAGAAATGCCAACTGCAGAACGGTTGGAAAATGCCCGGACAATTCTTGAATGCAGCAAATATGATGGATGGAAAAAATGAAAGTAGCAGTAACTTATAATAAAGAAGATGGAACAGTATTCCAGCATTTTGGACATACAGAAAACTTTAAAGTGTACGAAATTTCTAATGGTGAAATTTTAAATAGTGAAGTTGTAGGTAACGGCGGATTTGGTCATCATGATTTGCCGGGATATTTAAAATCACTTGGGGTAGAAACTTTACTTTTGGGAAACAGAGGCCAGGGTGCTGTAAATGCGTTAACTGCCGCTGGTCTTAAAGAAGTACCGGGTTGTGTTGGAAATGCCGACAAGGTAGTAGAAAACTGGCTCAAAGGGACTTTGTTAAGAAACCCAAACCCAATGTGCCAGCATAAACACGAACATAAAGATTAGCGCAAAGATTCTGCTGCTTCTTTTGTTGATTTTTTCCAGAACTGGCTGCGGCCAATGCCTGCACCAATTTCGCCTCTCATTTCAAGAGTATCAACTGTGTATTTTTTGCCGTCTTTTGCGTGGTAAGTAATTTTACATTTGTATTTTGAACCTGAACCTGGATCGATGATACTTCCTTTTGACCATTTTCCTTCTTTTTCTTTAGAAAGGCCATAAATCCAGCGGCTGCCAACCATTGTTACATCTTTAAGATCGGCACCATTTGCAAATTCAGCATATTTTTTACCAGCACCACCTGTTGCTTTGTTTGACTGATCCTGTCCTGCAAGAGCAACGATTTTACCGTAAAGTAAACCATCCTGCTGATAGATATTCCATGCAGCAGTAGCTTCATTTGTTTTTTCATCAATACTAATCCAGTATCCTTCAACTGGATCTGCAAAAGCAAAACCTGCTGCAACGAGCAGTGTGCTTATTAAAACTAATAATTTTTTCATTTTAATTCTCCTCTTTAAAGAAAAAATTGTATTTATAGTTAGATATTAGCACATTTATGAAAATTTGCAACAAAAAGTTTAAAATGCCTAAATTATTCAAGGCATTGGCTGTGTTCAAAACTGTGCCTGTGTAATTGATTCAAACGTAATAAGTGATATTAGATTTCATCTAAGTTGATTTTATAAATGCTGGAGCAATTGTGGCATTGAACTTCGATGAATTTTTCTCCGTTGTTTTTGATTGAATCAATTTCACTTTTTGGTAAAGTTTTAATGTATTTGAGATAATGTTCTTTGTTGCATGGACAGTCGAATGTAATGTCCCTTCTAACTGCAATTGTTGGTTTAAATTCACGGAACATTCCATTAATCAAATTATCCAGTCCGTTTCCTTCTGCAAACCATCCGCCTAGACTTGGAACTGCATTTAAAGCCATTTCTGCCCGCTGCAAAAGTTCTTCATCATCTTTCCAATCAGAACTGCTTGAAACTTCTGCGCCAATTTTTTTTGTTCCCCCAGTTTCTGGCATTACCTGGAGAAAAATTCCGCCTGCACCAATAACCCGGCCCATATTATCCATCTGAATGCTTGTAGAAAAACCTGTGTTAATCTGTTGGCTCATAGAAAAATAAGTTGCAAGATCCATCGCAATATTTTTGTCGTGAACATCAACGCTGCTGCTAAATGGCTGTTTATCGTTTTCCTGCATTCTCTGCATTGTAATAATTCCGTCGCCCAAGAAGGGAGCCATGTTCCAGTTTTCTAGAGGCTTATCAATTGGAATATGGTTGGTAGTTAAAAACCCGTGGACTGTTCCGGCACTGTCTGCTTCGATCATAAATCCTTTGGCCGGACCGTTAACCTCGTACTTCCATAAAACTTTTTCTCTTCCTTTCATCATAGGGATTAACAGTGCACCACAAAGCATTCCCTGACCAAGAATGTATGTTTCAAGAATTCCGGTATTATGTTGAGCCTTCATCTGATTAATAAAATGAGTTCCGTTAAAAAGTGCTCCACGAATGCGGCCATCAGCCATAACAAAAACTGCCATTTCATCTTTGGCAACATTATTCAATTTTTCCCGTAATTCTTTATCAATAATATCTGCTTTAATCATGCTTCTAATTTACAATTTTTTTTGCGTAAATTCAATTGTAATGGATTGTAATAAAATTGAAGAAATTGAACTTATATTGAAGAAAATTTTAAAATCGACTATAGTAGAATAATATTATAAAAATAATATTAAAAATTGGAGTAAAAAATGACTACACAGACAGTTGCATTTATTATTGCATTTGCTTTGTACTTGGCATTCATGGTTGTAATTGGACTTGGAAGTGCAAAGAAAAATAATAACGTAAAGGACTACTTCCTTGGTGGACGTAAAATGGGTCCTTGGGTTACAGCTCTTAGTGCAGAAGCTTCAGACAGTTCTGCATGGCTTTTAATGGGACTCCCTGGTCTTTGCTACCTTGGTGGAATTAAGGAAACATTCTGGACAGCTTTGGGTCTTATTGCTGGTACATACCTTAACTGGTTGATTATTGCAAAACCATTGCGCAAGTGTTCAATTTCTTTTGGTGATTCAATCACAATCCCTGAATTCTTTGCAAAACGTTTTAATGATAAGAAACACATTCTTACAATCGTAAGTGTTCTGCCAATCGTAGTATTCTTTACAATTTATACAGCATCAGGTTTTGTTGCCTGTGGAAAACTTTTTGAATCAGTATTTGGCATTCCATATATGGGCGGTTTGTGCATTGGTTTGATTGTAATTCTTACTTACACAATTACTGGTGGTTATAGAGCAGTTTGTACAACAGACTTCGTTCAGGGTGTGTTGATTTTTGTTGCATTTGTTGTAAGTTCAATTGTAATGATTGCTGTTCTTGGAAAGGTTTCTAATGCCTGTGATTATGGATTCCTTTCTACAATGATTAAGGATCAGATTGCAAACGCCGCAAAGAGTGCAAAAGAATTTAATATTGCAGCAATTGCCGGAGAATTTGGAACAGAACTTCAGGAAAAATTTACAGCAAATCAGTCATTTGGTGTGATGAGCGCAATCAGTGCATTGAGCTGGGCATTAGGTTATTTTGGTATGCCACACATTATTGTTCGTTTTATGGGTATTCGTTCTAACAAAGAAATTGGTCGGGCCCGCAGAGTTGGTATGTCATGGATGTTGATTTCTTACATTGGAACATTTATTCTTGGTTCATTGGGAACAGTTTATCTCAAAAACAGAGGAATCATTCTGAACGGAAACACTTGTGAAACAGTATTTGCAGAAACAATGAAACTTATGTATCCTGGATTTATTGCTGGTATTTTCCTTTGTGCAATTCTGGCAGCTTCAATGAGTACAGCAGACAGTCAGTTGTTAAGTGCAGCCAGCGCAGTAAGTAATGATATTTACAAAGGAATCATCAATAAAAAAGCTAGCGAAAAGAAAGTTCTTTTGATTAGCCGTGTAACTGTTCTTGTAATTGCTGCAGTTGCATTTATTCTCTGTCTTTTGCCAAACAATAAATCAATCATGGGACTGGTAAGTTATGCATGGGCAGGATTTGGCGCTTGTTTTGGTCCGATTATTATTCTTGCATTGTTCTGGAAACGTTGTACAAAAGAAGGTGCAATAGCTGGTATTATTGGTGGATTTATCACTGTAGTTGTATGGCACAATCTTAAAGGCGGCATCTTCAACATGTATGAAATTCTTCCTGGATTTATTGTATGTCTTCTTCTTGCAATTGTTGTTAGCCTCTTTACAAAGAAAGATGAAGAAATTGAAGCTCAGTTTGATAAATTTAAAGCAATGAAAGATTCAGAAAACTAATTTGTTTTTAGGCAGATAAGTTGAATCAAAACCGGTTGTTTGATTATTGCAACAAGTGTAAGTGGCCGGTATATAAATTTAATTGAAAAAGCGCAAAAAAGTATCAGAATTAAAAAACGGAGCCCAGGTTCGGCAGGCATTTACGCTTGAGCCGAGGGGAGCAAAGCGACCAACTCCCACTTCCGGCTCACTTGCGGAAATGACAGACGGTTCTGGGCGGGAGTGTTTAATTCTGAATTTTGCAAATATTACTAAAGAGCAAAGAAATAACCGGCCACAATTCTTGCAATAAGTAGAAGTGGCCGGTTTTTTATTTTAAATATTGTAAAAAATAAAATATATATTGACAAATAATATTATTCGCTATATATTATAGTTAATGCTACAATATTGTAGCATAAAATTAACAGGAGGAACCAGATGATTTTTAATTCAGGAACTGGAGTTCTTGATGCAGTAGTTTTATCGGTTGTCTCTATAGAAAAAGATGGAACTTACGGCTATAAAATCACTCAGGATGTCCGTGAACTGATTGAAGTTTCCGAAAGCTCATTGTATCCGGTTTTACGCAGACTGCAGACAGGCAATTATTTGGAAACTTACGACCAGGAATACAACGGCCGCAACAGAAGATATTATAAAATCACTGATGACGGAAAAAAACTTCTTGAGTCTTATAAAGAAGAATGGCTTGAATACAGAAAAATAATGAATAAAATTCTACTTGGGGGAGAAAATGACTAGGCAGGAATACTTTAATCGGTTGAAAGAACAGTTAAAAACTCTTCCGGTAAATGAACAGGAAGAAGCCCTGGAATATTACCGTGGATTTTTTGATGATGCTGGCGATGATCAGAAAGCAATGGATGAATTGGGTTCTCCAGAAGATCTGGCAAAAGAAATCAATTCAAAGTTTGCAGGCGTACCTCAGAAAGCAGAAAAGAACGAAAACTGTGAAGGTAAAACAAATTCCTATCCAAAAGATTCAATTCGTGCAGTTGATATTAACGTTGGAGGTGCAGAAGTAGTATTAGTTGAAGGTGAAGATTATCGAGTTGATTACCGCAACCTTGAAGCAGAAGATTTAAGAGTAAGTGTAAGTCCTTTTGGAACATTCACTGTGGAAAATTCAACAAAACTAAAAAATTTTGCTTTTAAGAAACATGGAACTGATAAAAATCCAATTGGCGTTACTTACCCAAGAATTCTGATTCGCATTCCAAACAATGTAAATTTGGATTTGATTAGAATCAGGGTTGCTGCTGGAAAATTAAAGATTAAGGAATTGAATCTTAAAAGTGCCAGAACATATCTTGATGTTGGAGCCGGTCAGCTTGAAGCAGGAAAAATCTTTGGTGGAACAGTTGATCTTCGCTGTGGAATGGGAAACCTGATTTTTAATGGAACCATAACAGGATTATCAAAAGTGGACTGCGGAATGGGTAACATCAAAATGAACCTTGAAGGCAATCCAGAGGATTACAGCTTTGGCGTAAAAGTGGGACTTGGTAGTGTAAAATTCAATGATATAAAAAAGAGTGGAATAGAAAACTACATAAATGAAAATAAAAAAGACAATCATTTTAGTATTAATTGCGGAATGGGAAATGTTGACATTTTGATTAAATAGAAAGAGGAGAATAGACTTATGGGAAAAAGATTTTACAAATCAAATAATAAAATGCTGGCAGGTGTATGTGGTGGTTTTGCAGAATATTTTAAAATTGACCCAACAATTGTACGCATCGGCTGGGTTGTAATTTCTTTGCTGACTGGAATCTGGGTTGGTGCTATTGCATACGTAGCTTGCGGAATAATTATTCCAAACAGACCAAGCAGTGAAGAAGGCTGGGATGAAAATTTAAAATCTGCCAATGATTATTCATCAGCGGAAGATAAAGAATTTAACAGCCATTTTGAAGAAGATGCAAAAAAAGTAAAGAAAGAAAATAAGGATTAAAATTCAACTTGTAAGGGTTCCCCAAAATGGAGCCCTTTTTTTGGTTAATATAATTTATCAATTATTATAATTTATCAATTATTATAATTTATCAATTATTATACTTTGCCAATAAGTGATAAATTTGTTACAATAAAGGCATGAGTAATAATTATCCAAATTGGAATTTAAATACACTTCTGCCAGAAATTGGAAGTGACGAATATGAATCACTTATCGGTGAATACAAAAAATCAATCGAAAAGTGTTGGACATTAGTTGATTCAAAAAACCAGATTGAATCAAACTTCTGCGAATGGTTAAATCAGTTTTTGCAGGCACAAAACGAACTTTTAAAACTGGAAAATTCTTTAGGTGCCTTCAGTTATATTAATTATTCAGTTGACACAACAAACACAAAATATATTAACAACATGAACCGTCTGGAAAAAATGGGATTGGATTCCAGCAGACTGGGAATTGCGTTTAAAAAAATTCTTTATCAGAATCGTTCACAGTTGAATTTATTTTTTGAAGCTTATACGGATTTTAAAAATTACAAAATTATTTTAGAAGAAGAAATTTTTGAATATGAACATCAAATGTCGGAAGCAGAGGAATTGCTGGCTCAGGAAATGCAGCAAACCGGTGGAAATGCATGGAGCCGTTTACATGAGCAGATTATTTCTACACTTGCCGACGAAACTGGAAAAACTTTCAACGGTTTAAGAAATGATGCATATTCAGAAGATGCACAATTGCGTTTTGAATCATACAAAAAAGAAAAAAGTTTACTGGCTGCAAATCAAGTTGCATTTGCCGCATGTTTGAATAATTTAAAAGGTGAGACAATCACTTTGTTTCAGAAAAGAAAATATTCAAGTGCTATTGAACGGGCATTGGTCAGCAGCAGATTGAGTATGTCAACTTTAAATGCACTTATTGAATCTATAAAAGAAAGCTTACCTATGTGGAGAAAATATCTTCAGATTAAGGCAAAAATTCTTAGAAAGACAAATTCAACTGTAAGCAAAACTGCCGGAACAGATTCAGAAAAGGGAATTGCCTGGTACGATATGTTTGCTCCACTCACCTTTGCAGAAAATTCTGAATCCAAAGAAAGTCTGCTTACAAAACAGTGGTCGGTGGAAGATGCAGAAAAGTACATCGTTGCAGAATATAATTCATTTAGCAGTGATATGGGAAACTTTGCCCGGAATGCCTTTGAAAAAAACTGGATTGATTTTCCTGTGCACGAAGGAAAAGTTGGTGGCGCTTACGACGAAGATTTTGCATGGAAACACGAAAGCAGAATCATGACAAATTTTACTGGTTGTTTTAGTGACATTATTACACTTGCCCACGAGTTGGGACACGCATATCACTTTAGCTGCATGAAAGGAAAAGATGTGTGCTTCTTTAGTTACCCAATGACTTTAGCAGAAACAGCCAGCACATTTGCAGAAACAATTGTAAAACAGGATGCGATTAAAAGTTCAGAAGGTACAGATAAAATCAAAATTATTGAGCTTGATTTGAGTGATACATGCCAGGTTCTTGTTGATATTTTGAGCCGGTTTATTTTTGAAAGCAATGTATTTGAAAATAGAAAAGAAACAGAATTGAATGCAGAAGATTTCTGTAAGTTGATGGCAGAAGCTCAGGAAGAAAGTTATGGCGATGGATTAAACAGTGAACGCCATGAATATATGTGGGCAGTTAAAAGCCATTATTACGGAACAGAACTTGATTTCTACAATTTCCCTTATGCTTTTGGACAGTTGTTTGCAGCCGGACTTTATTCACGGTTCCAAAAAGAAGGAAAAGAATTTGCAGCAACTTACGCAAAGATTTTAAGCCGCACTGGTGAATTGTCTTGCGAGGATTTGTGTAAAGAAGCCGGATTTGATATTACTAAAAAAGATTTCTGGAAAAGCGGATTAAAAATGTACGAAGAAGAAATTAAAATTCTGGAAGAGTTTGCAAATCAGTTGTAATTAGGAATTTTAAATGGAAAAAATTTTTGCTGACACAAGAAAATTGGACGAAAGGGCCAGAGATGTTTTTGATTTAACCGAAGATCTTATGATGGAAAATGCGGCAATTGGTTTGATGCAGCAGATTGAATTATTCCCGGAAGTTAAAAGTGCTGCAATTTTTTGTGGCGGCGGAAATAATGGAGCAGACGGTTATGCTCTTGCAAGACTTTTGCAGGAAAAATACAAAGTAATAGTTGTAGAAGTAATTCCTGCATCAAGTGTAAAATGTGTGGAACAGAAAATCCGTTGCCAGCGTTTAGAAATTCAAATAATTAATTTTGAAGGTCAGCAGTTAAATCAAATTGTTTGCAATTTAGAAAATCTTGCAGTAGTTGACTGTATTTTTGGCAGCGGCTTCCACGGAATTCTTCCAGATGAAATTTTAAAGTTAGTTGAACAGATTAACCAGTTGAATTGCGTTAAAATTGCCTGCGACATTTCCAGCGGACTGCAGTTTAAAGCCGATGTTACAGTTACAATGGGTGGGCAAAAAATTCAGCTTTATACAGAAAGAGGCAAAGACGTGAGCGGTAAAATTGTTGTGGCACCTCTAGGACTTTGCCGCCAGAAATTTGAAAGCACCTGCTACACAAATAAATTTCTTTTGAATTATGATGATGCAAAATTGCCAGTTCGTAAAAAATCATCCTGCCACAAAGGAAATTTTGGCCATGCAGTAATTGCCGGTGGAGAAAAAATTGGTGCTGCCGGACTTTCTGCTACAGCAAGCCTTCATTTTGGAGCCGGTTATTCTTCTGTTATTACAGAACAAATAATCAATTTTGGAAACCAGGAAAATGATCTCACCTTTGAATTGATGACATCAAAAGAAATTCCTTCTAATGCAACAAGTTTTGCTATTGGCCCGGGCTTTGGCAGAAATTCAAATTTGTTTGCTGATTACCTGAATGTTGCCGAAGAAAAAAATCTACCGGTTGTTCTTGATGCTGATGCATTTTACTATGAATCAATTGATGGATTTTTAAGCAAACGATGTAGTGATTCAATTTGTTTGCCAACTGTTCTTACGCCCCATCCAAAAGAATTTGCAGCACTGCTTTCTAATTGCGGATTGGGAAGATTTACAACGGAAGAAGTTTTAGAAAATCTGGATTTGTGTGTTGATGTTTTTTGCAGGAATCACCCGGGAATTGTATTGCTTGTAAAAGGAAGCATTGTAACGATTGCAGTAAAGTTAAAATCAGAAAACGATGTATTTATCTATAAAAATCCCTGGGGAACAAATGCACTTGCAAAAGCCGGCAGCGGTGATGTTCTGACTGGATTAATAAATGGTCTGCTTGCCCAGAATTATTCTGCACTTGATGCTGCAATAACTGCCAGCCTTGTTCATGCAAAATGTTCTGAATCAGAAAATAATTTTTCGTTAACTCCTTTTGGAATAATTCAAAATCTGGACAAGCTTAATTTTTAAATTTTTAGTGTGATTTCTGACCTCGCTGAATAAAGTCCATTCCACGAAGTTTTTTATTGCTCACAAAATTTTTCTGCATTTGTTCAAGATTCTGTTTGCTGCTGTTTTTGTGGGCGTATTTTCTTGGGTCAGTTGATTTTGCACTGGATGTTTTTTCTTCAAGAAGTTTGTACCATTCAACTGGAGCCCCAACTTCAAATTTTACTTCTTTCCCATTAACCGGATGAATAAAAGCCAAACTTTTTGCGTGGAGGCAAAGTCTCCCAAAGGGATTTGTCTTAGAGTGATAGTTTTTATCTCCGGCCAAAGTGTATTTCATGTAACTTAAATGTGCACGAATCTGATTTTTTCTTCCTGTATCAAGCTGCAGTTCAAAAATTGAATAATCAGAGTTGGAATTTAAAATTTTATAATGAGTGCGGGCATTTTCTGTTTTAATAGAAGGATCATGAGTTTTTGGGACGTAACTTAAGTGATAGGCATTTTGTGCAAGTGGCAAATCAATTGTTCCTTCTTTTTCTATATAATCCCGTTTGTTCTTTGGAGTTTCTGCAACAGCGATGTAAATTCTTTCTGTAACATCTTTGTGCCAGTTGTTCATTAATTTTTCTTTAACTGGTTCGCTAAGTGCAAATACCATAACGCCGCTTGTTTCTTTATCAAGACGATGAACAGCATAAGGTTTGTGAGAGTTTTTCCATGTGCCGTTTTTGCGCATGATTGTTTCCAGAGTATCAATAGCAGTTTTTTCGTGGCTGCCTTCATAAGGAACACTCAACATGCCGCTTGGTTTATAAACCACAACAATAGCATTGTCTTGATGCAGAATTTGAAATTTTTTATAGTTAAAGATTTTACTCATTTTATATTCCTGTTTAATTTAATCATCGTGTGAATTTAATCAGATAGCTTTTTCCTTTTGCAACTTTTAATGTAAAGAAATCATTTTTTAAACAGCTTTTCATTGGCAGATCAAGAAAATCTTTTGTTTTATTTTCTATTTTCCAGCCGTATCCAAACTGACTTAAATCAATTTTGAGTTTGCTGTTTTTTTCTTCATTGCTTACGATAGTTAAAATCAACTCATCTGGAGAAAATCTTGCCCAGCATAATGTGTATCCATTGTCGCTTACTATTTTAAATCCACCGTCAGAAAGGGCTGGACTTGTAGTTTTTAAATTACACAATTTCTGGTACATTTTAAAACTGTCTGTTGATTCAATATCTTTATCCCATGGCATTGGATAACGGCAGCCTTCATTATCGTTGGTTCTTCCCTCAATTTCTGCTTCGTCACCATAGTACATATTTGCACAGCCTGGCAGAGTAAAAATTGTAGTTACCGCACCTTTTACTTGATCATAGCCGAATTCTTTAAAATTGTGGAATCTTGGAACATCGTGACTGTCCAGCAGATTAAATTGAATTTGTTTCATTGCAAATGGGAGCGGGTCAAAATATGAACGGAATCTGTCGCCCAATTCTTTTGCAGTCATACGTTTTTTGGATGCAGCAAGTTCTGGGTATCGGAAGTTGAACATATCACCACCGGAATAAAACTGGCGGATTGGTCTGTTACAACCATAATAATTCATTGGAGAATCCCATTCGTCACCTTTCATAAATTCACTGCAGTCGTTCCAGTCTTCCGCAAGAATGTAAGCCTGTGGATTTGTTTCTTTTATACTCTTTCTGATTTCCGGCCAAACCTGATGATGTAACTGCATCTGATTATTTCTCGCCATTGTGTTGGCAACATCGAATCTCCAGCCGTCTGTATTGTAAGGAGCTTTAAGCCATTTTTTTACAAGTGAATCAGAATCTCTGTAAATAATATTCCGCAATTTTTCGGATGTGTAATTCAATGTTGGAAGAGTTTCTACATCATACCATGCTTTGTAACTGTTATCGTCGTTGAAAAAATAAAATTCTCTTTCTTCTGAATCTGGATTGTTAAAGGCTCCCAATGATTTGTCAAAAAATAAACCTTCTTTGTTAAACCATTTATTGGCAGTTCCTGTGTGATTGATGGAAACGTCCAGGATGATTTTCATTCCATTTTGGTGAAGCGCATTTGTTAATCTTGATAAAGCTTCGTCTCCGCCAAAATGAGGATCAACGTGGAAGAAATCAAGGCAGTCGTATTTGTGCACTGTTGCAGCGTGGAAAATTGGATTAAGATAAATTGCATTTACCCCAAGTTTTTTAAGGTAAGGAATTTTCTGTGTAATTCCGTCTAAGTCGCCGCCAAAAAAATCAAGACAAAAACTTTCGTTGTAAGGGGTTGGAACAGAATTCCAGTTTTTTACAGCAATGGTCGGGTGACCATTAAAATTGTATTCTCCGTCTTTTACAGAAATTTCTGGATTGCCATTGCAGAAACGTTCCGGGAAAATCTGATAGAAAACAGTGTTCTTTACCCATTCAGGCTGCTGGTAATCGACTAAAAGTTTAAAATCATTTTGCTCATTAGGAATACTTGTGTAAATTCCGCCATTATTATAGTAGATAATTCCGTTGTTTTTTGTGATGATATAAAATTTGTAGTTAATCGATTTTTCGTAAACAGTCAATGTTGTCTGGTAGCGGGCTAATCCGTTTTTTGTATCCGATTTTTCCATTTTAACAACACGTTCTTCCCCATTTTCTCGAATCCGGAGAAAAATATTTGTTACTGGAGCATTTTCTTTGATTTGAATGGAAAAAGTAACTGAATCCCCAGATTTTGGAAGTGGATTTGACAAAAAGAATTTTGAACCGTCGTGGTAGATTGAATCAAGCCACCATTTGTTAATTTGTGCAAAAGTTTTCATATTTTAAATATATCACTAACTTGCGGGAAATGAAAGTATGTGATATTATAGAAAAAATTTTTAGAGGTGTTAGAATGTTAGCTGGACGTCATGTTATCGAACCGGGTGATTTATCCATTACTGAAATTGAAGAAATTTGTTCATTGGCTGAACAGATTATTGTTGATCCTGTTTCTTTTCAAGATGTGTGTCGTGGGAAAATTCTTGCGACACTTTTTTTTGAGCCAAGTACAAGAACAAGACTTTCTTTTGAAGCAGCGATGCTCAGATTAGGTGGAAGTGTAGAAGGATTTGCAAGCCCAGATTATACATCAAGCACAAAGGGTGAAACTCTTGCAGATACAATCCGCGTTGTTAGTTCCTATGCCGATGTTATTGCAATGAGAAGCCCTAAAGAAGGTGCCGCACTTTTGGCAAGTCAGTTTAGTGCATGCCCTGTAATCAATGCTGGAGACGGTGGACATTATCATCCTACTCAGACTCTTACAGATCTTCTTACAATTCGTCAGCTTAGAGGCAGTGTGGAAGGTCAGACAATTGGTTTCTGCGGTGACTTGAAGTTTGGGCGAACAGTTCACTCCCTGGCAAAAGCAATGAGCCGTTACAAGGGAAATAAATTTGTTTTTATCAGTCCAAGTGAATTGTCGGTTCCAGATTACATTATAAAAGGAATACTTGAACCAGCAGGAATTGAATATAAATGTGTTGATAAACTTGATGATGTAATCGGGGAACTTGATATTCTTTATATGACACGTGTTCAGAAAGAAAGATTCTTTAACGAACAGGATTATATTCGACTTAAAGACTGCTATATTTTGAATAAAGAAAAAATGGCAATGGCAAAAAAAGATATGATTGTTTTGCATCCGCTTCCAAGAGTAAATGAAATTGCTCCAGAAGTAGACAACGACCCAAGAGCGGCCTACTTTAAGCAGGTTAAATACGGAATGTTTGTTCGCATGGCATTAATTGCAAAACTTACAGGTTCAATTTAAGTTGGAGGGAAATATGCTTTCAGTAAACGAAATTAAAAATGGAATTGTAATCGATCATATTAAAGCGGGAAATGGTCCAAAAGTTTTTGACTGGCTGGGTCTTAACAAAGCAAAATTTACATGTGCACTTATTATGAACGTACAGTCTGATAAGGCGGGAAAAAAGGATATTATTAAAATCGATAATATTATCAATATTGATTACAGCATTCTTGGTTTTTTTGATCCAAACATTACAGTAAATGTTATTCAGGATTCAAAAATTGTCCGCAAAATTACGATGGAACTTCCAGAAAAAGTAGAAAGTGTAATTCACTGTAAAAATCCTCGCTGTATTACAACAACAGAAAATTATGTGCCTCAAGAATTCAGATTGTTTGATAAAGCAACTGCAAAATATAGATGCGTATACTGTGATGCACTTTACACTGCTGGAGAAAATTAATGACATTAATCTATAACGCCAAAATTGTTGATAAAAATAAAAGCGTAAAAGGGAGCATTCTTATTGATGGGAAAAAAATCAAAAGTGTGCTTACAAAAAAAGAGACAGATGAATTTCTTTTTGAAAGTGATTTGAACATCGACTTAATAGACGCAAAAGGCATGGTAGTTTTGCCAAGTTTTATTGACATGCACTCACATTTCAGGGATCCGGGTTTTACTCAAAAAGAAGATCTGGAAAGTGGAATTAACAGTGCAATTGCTGGTGGTTATGGTGCGGTTGTTTTAATGCCAAATACAAATCCGGTTGTAAGTAGTCTGGAGCTGGCAGAAAAAAATCATCAGAAAGCAAAATCAATGGGCAAGTGCAGAGTATTCCAGAGTGTGAGCATTACAAGTGATTTTAAAGGTGAATCAGTTGAGCACATCAGTAATCTTGATTCAAAAAAAGTGCCGCTTATTACAGAAGATGGTAAAGAAGTAGAAAGTGCCGCCGTTATGCTAAAAGGAATGAAACTGGCTGCTGAAAAAAAAATTATTGTAAGCTGCCATTGTGAAGATCCAAAGCTTGCAGCCCAGGCCCGTGAACTTAGAGCAGAAAGTTTAAAATCATTATCACAAGGGAATAAAAAAGACGCAGAAAAATTCCTGCAGGAAGCAAACAGTCTTCTTGAACTTGCGGAAGATACAATGACTGTCAGAAATATTCAGATTGCAAAAAAGGCTGGATGCCACGTACACATATGTCACGTTTCTACAAGTGGCTCAATTGAAGCGGTTCGGCAGGCTAAGAAACTTGGTCTTAATGTTACTGCAGAAATAACTCCTCATCATTTTAGTTTAACAGGTCAGAAAGCTCCTGGAATTTTTAATATTGTAAATCCGCCCCTTAGAACAGAAGACGACAGACAGAGTTTGTTAAAAGCAATTAAAGATGGTACATGTGATGTAATTGCTACAGATCATGCTCCACATACAGTGCAGGATAAATTAAATGGTGCTCCTGGCTTTCCAGGTTTGGAAACTTCCTTTGCTGCAGGATATACAAATCTTGTAGAAACAAAAGTTATTAACCTTAAAAAGTTGAGTGCTTTAATGAGTGCAAATCCAGCTGATATTCTGGGCCTAAAAAATGTGGCTTTAATTGAACCAGGCTATTTTGCAAATCTTACAATTGTTGATTTAAATAAAACATGGAAGGTCAAAGGTGAAGATTTTGCCAGCCGAGGTAAAATTACTGCATTTGAAGGAAAAACATTAAAAGGCCAGGTTGTAAAAACAATTTATGAAGGCCAAATTGTTTATTCTCTGTAAAAAAGGATCCGCCTTGTAATTAAGCCCCATGAGAGATCCTGAATCATGTTCAGGATGACGGCGATGGATGGGGGAGGCAAAAAGTGTGTCATTCCGGACTTGATCCGGAATCTCTTTGCAAGAGAGATCCTGAAACAAGAGTTCAGCATGACGGCGATGGGTGGGGGAGGCAAAAAGTGTGTCATTCTAGACTAAGTGTGTCATTCCGGACTTGATCCGGAATCTCTTTTGGCTGGTGTTAAAAATTATTCGTTTTCTATTGGTTCTGCTACTGAATCATCTTGTTCTTCTGTTGATTCAGGTGCATCTTTAATTTCTACGTCTTCCGGTTTAATTTCTATTGGTTTTTTCTTCCATCCAACGATAGCAATTATAATTCCAAAAATCACTAATGCAATTCCTACAACACGCATAATAATTTCTGCAAGTCTGGCTCCCAGCAAGAAAAGAACAAGTGATACTGCAAGATAGATAAATGCCTGAATAACCAGGGATTTTACATCATCAGTATCGTTTTTAAGCTGCAAAGCGATGTAAAATTCAATTGCACCGGCTAAAAGAGCGTAAATTGCAAGAATGTATGTGAAAATTGCAATAACAGTAGAAATAGCCCCTCTAAAGATGAATGGGAAAGTTACTGCCAGAAGTCCAATTAATATACTGACTAAAGCACGAATAATAACTGTTTTCTTAATAATGCTTCCGTCCATGAACATTTTTGTTTTTGTAAGAGTAACGATTCCATCTGTAATTGCGGCAAAACCAAAGAGAATTACAAGAAATTCAACGGCATCTTTTGGCCAGATGATTGCGATTAATCCTGCTATAACAGAAAAAATACCATACAGAAAATTCTTTTTATTGAATAAACCTTTTGCTGTCATAAAGCCTCCTATTAAATTTTTTTTAATTATATTATTAATTTACGAAATAAATTTGGATTAGTCAACTTAAAACCACTTGACATTGTTTAAAAATTAACCTAAAATGCAATAACAATTTGGAGCGATGGCAGAGTGGTCGAATGCGGCGGTCTTGAAAACCGTTGTACTGCGAGGTACCGGGGGTTCGAATCCCTCTCGCTCCGAAGCTGGTGAAGTGGCCGAACGGTAAGGCAGCAGTTTGCTAAACTGCCGGTAGCGAAAGCGCCTAGCAGGTTCAACCCCTGTCTTCACCGAACCTGAGACTGTAGCTCAGCTGGATTAGAGCACCACCCTGCGGAGGTGGGGGTCGCACGTTCGAATCGTGTCAGTCTCGCTAGCAATGGTTTTTCACAATACAGGTAAGTGACCTGTATTTTTTTTTGTATTTAGGAAAGATGTCCGAGTGGTCGATGGTGCACGCTTGGAAGGCGTGTGTACAGAAATGTACCTCGGGTTCGAATCCCGATCTTTCCGATATGGCCCAGATGCTTTACACGAAGCATTCAATGAATCCCGTCAGATCCGGAAGGAAGCAGCGGCAGTTGAATCGTTTCGGTGATTTAGTTTATCTGGGCCTTTTTATTTTTTAAAACATAATAAAAAAATTAGGGAGGAAGTATGAAATATTTCTTAATTGCCTTTTACGCCGCTACAATTTTTCATTTTGTTCTTAATCACATTCTGGAATTTATCGATTACAGAGCACGTGTAAAAAACGGCGATTCTGTTCCTGAAGAACTGGAAGGATTTGTGGATAGTGATCAGATTAAAAAAACAGTGGCCTACGAAAATGCAAAATATTTTTACTGGCTGCCACTGTCTGTTTGTATGCTATCACTTAATCTTGGACTTGTCTATTTTGGTTATTATTCCTCAATTTTTAACTGGCTGCAGAAAGTTGTTCCAAATGTTTATGGAAATTCAATTTTGTTTTTAATTCTTGCGGGGCTTCCTTCTGCTGTGGTAGAAATTCCATTTGACTTGTATCACACTTTTGGAATAGAAAAAAAGTTCGGTTTTAACACAATGACTTTTGGGACATGGCTTCTTGATAATATTAAAGGATTGATTCTTGACGCAATTATTATGCTCCCACTTTTGTGCCTTGTAATTTTAATTTTCCAGAAAATGTGGCAATGGTGGTGGATTATGGTTGCCGCCGTTTTAATTATTTTTAGTCTTGGACTTAGTTATATTTATCCAAAATTTATCAGCCCGATTTTTAATAAATTTACACCGCTGGAAAATCAGGATCTTCTAGCAAAACTTACAGCACTTCTTGAACGCACAGGTTTTAAAGCCAGTGGAATTTATCAGATGGATGCCAGTAAACGCAGTAAACATTCCAACGCATATTTTACAGGCTTTGGGAAAAATAAGCAGATTGTTCTGTATGATACACTTTTGCAGCAGCTTGATGACGAAGAAATTTGTGCAGTTCTTGCTCACGAATTGGGTCATTATAAGAAAAAGCATATTATTAAAAGGATGTTGATTTCTATTTCTCTTGAGTTTATTGGAGCATTTGTTCTGAGTTTTATTTTGAACCGTCCGGAACTATATGAGAATTTTGGTTTTGAAGTGAATCCGGAGCTTCTCAAAAATTATGCAATTGCCGGTGTATTTTTAATCAGCATTGTGGTAGAAGGTTTTAGTGATATTACAGGACTTATTTCAAACACTTCAAGCCGCCGTGATGAATTCCAGGCAGATAGTTTTAGTGCTCAATTAATAGGCAGCGGAAAACCATTGTCCAGCAGTCTTATAAAATTGAATAAAGAAAATTTGAGTGAATTTACTCCGCCAAAAATTTACAGCATTTTTAAATATAACCATCCGCCGTTACTGGAACGCATCAGAAATATTCTTAAATAAAAAAAATCCCGAAATCAATTCTGAACAGCAGCCTGATTTCGGGATTAATTATTTTTTGTTTACTTCATTTTTGCAGCCAATGCTTTTTTTATTGCTGCTGCAAACAGTTGATTCTGATCATTTCTTAGAGGTGCGCTAAAACTTGGGCCACCGTCTTCATCATTAATACGATAAATCTGTTTACTTTCGATATTATAGGCTGGACTATCCGGATTGTTAACCCACCAGTCAAGAACTGCCATAATACATAAAGTGTATTTTATAAGATTGGCATTTGTAGCGGCCGTGTCTGTTGTCTTTTTTGCACCAAGTAAAACATCAAGACGTTTTGAAACATTATTTGGAATATCAAACACATACCTGTCCCATGGATTTGTAACTCCAAGAACCGGTTTTTTTGCAGCCGCATTTTCATCAATTCTTCTGGCAATAATTGTAAATGCTTTTCTTACAAAATCAGTTCGCCTACACAATGGAATTGTTGTTTTGTCTGCTACTGGTTTTTCCAAAAGAAATAGAGTAAATTCATAATGAGGAAGGAAGTATGCTCGTGTCATCCAGTTCATATTCTGTAAAGCTTCTTTACCATACTGACTTTTTGCATAATCAGGCTGGGAATAAAGTGAATTTACAAAATTGCGCAGATAGTCACCGTATTTTTTCTGGAATAAATTTTCCCTGTACATTGTCCAGTCATTTAGAATACTGGAAATTGAATCTTTCATTTGAGAAATTTTCTCGTCATTATCAAAATTAAATTTTACGTTTCTTAATCCCTGGAAACAATCTTCAAGAATACGGAGCAAAACAACTGTAACCTGCAACCCGTTTTTAGGACTAAGCATATTAAAACCGTCCTGGAATTTGTACAACGGCTGGAAGTAAGGATACATATCTGGAAGTTCATTCAACCTTGAAAAACCTGCATCCGGGAAAAGCTGCTCAAGAATTTTAATACCTGTGGCAACAATTTCATCTTTTCTGCCAGGAGTGTTCCGTTCTTCTTCTGCTTTTTTGATGGCTTCTTGTTTTTCCTTCTGAATCTGTTCTAGACTTTTTTTCTTTTTTTCCGGTAAAAGCAATTCAAATTTTGTCATACCAAGGAAAGCAAGAATATCCCCGATTTTAGTTGTAAAAAATTGCGGAAAAGTAACAAATTCAGAAGTACACATACGCATAAGCAATGGGTACAAACCTTTAATAATCTGGTTATAAATATAAATCCATTCAGTGATAACTTCTTTTGCAAGCAGCTGACATTTTTTCTTATCCATGTCTGTGTAGGTGATTAAATCAGCATATACTTCTTTAACTAATGATGGAACCTGCTGGTCGCCAATGTAATAAATAGTAATAAGCTGACGATATACTGCTTTAATAAAAGGAATCATCTGAGCAACAGACATATCAGCGGCACCATTTTCTATATCTATCGCTAAAGTTTTTACGTCTTTAAGATTCCATTTTCCTACAGTTCTAAGGAATTTAAATTTCATGTCGCCTTCGGTGGCAATTTTACTTTTATAAGTGTCTGGAGCAATTTGAATAAAGGTTTTAATTGTGCCAACAAAGTTCTGCATGTGTTCAACGTGTTTTTTTATTGAATAATTTGCAAAGCTCTGCAAAACTTTTTCTTTGTTTTTTGCAGACATAAGAAAAATAAAATTCAGAAGTCCATAATTTGGTTTGATGCCGTATTCAACAGACATCATAAGTTTATTCATTGCTTTAAGATTTTTGTTGGTAATAGCAGGTAATTCGGCTTCCGTTTTGATCCTCCGTGTAGTGCTTTCAACAATTTTATCTACACTAGCTGTTGGTTTATTATTTGAAGTAGAAGACAAAGCAGCACTTTGACTTGCAATATCGGCACTGGTACGCCCAGTTGGTCTGATTACTTCATTGATTTTTGCACGTTTTGGCATGGAACTTGTGTCTATTGGAACTGATTTTTCCGAAAGAATTTCACCTCCGAGAATTCCAATCATGCGGTTTGCTTCTTCGTTGGAAATGGCACCAATATTTTTACGAGTATGTTCTATTGTTCCAGGTTCGAGTGTTCTTTTTTCCGGCATTTTTTTCCTATTAATACAATTTTTAAAATTTTTACATACTTAATTCGATTATATCACATCGATTATATCATATTATAGTCGAATTAGGTATTTTTTTATAATTCCATCTAATTTTTTGAATGTGTACTTATGACCGTTAGAATCCATCAGGGTGCCTTCAAAAGTTCCGTAAATGTAATTAAAATCAAAACGGACGGCAATAAAATTTGCTTTGTCCTGGATAAAGGATTTTGGTTCAAAGTTAAGGTCAATCATGTTTTCCATATCCTGAATAACCCATGTTTTGCTTATTCCCATTGGCTGAGTAATTGTTACTGGCGGCAAAGGAGTTGGAATTCCATCAACAAAAAGCACATTATGATTGTAGGTATCTTGGTCAACTGCATTGTGGCTGCTTACTGATATGCGGAAACTAAGCTGATGGCCGTCTATTTGTCCCATTCCGCAGAGCATTGTTCCTTTTGAGTGGAATCTAAGGTAAACACGCCGCATGTCAAAAATGGAAATACCGTCTGTGTCTTCCATTGTAACTGGTTTTTGACCTTGAGGTTTGAGTGTTATTGCCCCGTGGATTGAAGATGTAAATGTATGAACTGCTGAACATCTGCGCTGAGTAGGAGACGGACAAACAGTTGTAATTTCGGCAAAATTTGGATCACTAAAACTGGAAATAAGTGCGGCATTTGATTTAGGCCGGCCGTTTTTTCCTTTTAAATTGAATATAATAGAAAATTTGTTAGCTTTTCTATCCCATGCAATTCGAATATAACGGCTTTTTCTGTAACTTAAAGTTGCTGCACAATCCAGTGAATGGGGAACAAATCTGCGGCGGGGTCCCATTATTGAACGGTATTTAATCTTTTGGAGTGTTTTTGTATTCCAAAGAAAAACTGTTGCATATCCAAAAGCTTTTGCGTCAAAAAAATCAATAGCACAGGCATAATCGCCAAGTTTAACAAAGGTAGAAAGTCGGCACTTAATTCTAAGATTAGTGATTATTGAGGGCATAAAAAGTGCACCGAAGGGCCGGATAACACCACGAATGTCGAGACGATTAACATGTTCAGTATATGTTCCGAATACAGGTTTACCTTTAACAACAAGTTTTTCGGGAGCCTGGTTAATTTGCCGGTTATACATAATTACAATTTTAATAGAAAAATGAATAGCGTGCAAGTTGAATTTAAATCATTTGACTCTTTAAAAAAATCAAAAAAATCTCAAATATCTCTAGACAATTGGGTAAAAGGGAATTAAACTGTAAATAGATTTAAAGAATTTCACAGTTTGCACCGAAATTCGTAATTGAGTTATTGTCTCAAGAGAAAGTAATTTGTACATCGGGGGTACAAAATGAAAAATTTTATTAAGATTTTTGTTTCGTTGGTAAGCGTTATTTTTATTGGTGTTTTATTGTCTTGCGAAATTGGATTGGGAAAACAGGTAGACGTAGGTTATCCAAGTTTTTCTATTGATTATCCTCCAACAGATAGTATTATTCGCGACTCATTTTATATTGAAGGTTCTTGTACCGACGATGTGGGCGTGTCTGCTATTAGAGTAAAAATAATCAACAACTCAAATCCTGGACAGGAAGAATGGCAGTATGCAGAAATTTTGAATGACGGTAAGAATAATAAAGAGGGTTCCTGGCGCCTTAAAATTGATCCGTTTACAGTGGATGAAGAAGGAAATATAAACCGCATTTATCATGATGGTTCGTATACTGCACAGGTTGTTGCTTACGATAAAGCCGGTCATAAATCAACTGTGGGATCATTGAGTTTTTCTATTGATAATACTGCTCCTGTTTTTATTGTAACGAGTCCTGCCTCAATGAAACTTCAGAGCCCAACACCATACGGACGAAAATTTTCAATTGCCGGTTATGTTAGTGAAGATCACCTTATAAGTCAGTTGAATGTGGCTGTTTATGATAAAGATAATAACCTTGTTGGCGATAAAATTTCATTTTTTAATGTAGACCCAAGTTCAATTCAATCTGGAAAAATCATTGCTCAGTGGAGTGCTTCGGCTCAGAATTATCTTGATGCAGTAGAAGCTGGAGTTGATGCTGTAAATCCTGGTGATGAAATTGTTTTGCTTCATAATAATTATTTGAAACTTTATAACGGTGGCAATAAAATTAACATGGCTAATCCTGAAAGCCTTGAAACTCACAGCTACAATGTAACTATTGAAATGATTGATAATGCTCAGTGTTATAAAGGACGCTCTGTTCCTGCAGATTCAGAAGATTCTATTGGTAACAGAACAACTGTTTTTTACAACAATGATAAAATAAATAAAAGCCTTTTGAGTTCAAACGGGTATGGTCTTACTGTTGATGAACTTAAGAAAATTATTAATGGCACTTACAAAAAGGAAAAAAATTCCCGGGCATTAGGAAGTAAAAATATTGATGTTAAAGAAGTTTTGGAAATTCTTGGAACAGGTGAAATCAACAATATTGATAAACGCAGTGCATTTAGTTTGAATCCGGACGCTTCTCCAAAATTTACAGTAATTGGTCTTACTTACGGTACAGAAGGTCAGCCAAGTCCTGCATCTAATGAAAAGGCAGCGGGAACAATTATCAGTTATACAGTAACAGCTGGTCGTGATAATATAAGAGTTGAACCTTGGAATTTTAGTGTTCTTTTGTACAAAGGTTCTGTAGTTGATGGAAATTATGTTTTTGAATCGGAGCCTTATGTAATTAAGAATGTTGAGTATAAGGAAGATAATGGTTCAACTTCAAATTATACGGGAAGTTTCCAGCTTACAGATTCTTACCAGTTGCCAGAAGGAACAGAAGTACCGGCAGGAATGGAAAAACTTGTTGGACGTGGTGTAATTAATGGTATTGCCTGCGATGTTTTGAAGGTTGCAAAAAGAACTGTAAATGTAGATGGCGGATATAAATATGTTGATAGCGATATTATTCAGTTTGTTCCAGGAGATGTTTATAAAGTAGAAATTGAAGGTTGGGACCAGAACGAAGAAAGTGTTTATCCAGAAGGCTTGTTGAGTTTTGGTTTTGCAGTTGCTCCCAGTGGAAATGCACCAAAATTGGAAAGGGGCCCATCAGATTCTAAAGATGATTATCTGATTAATCCTGCAAACAATGGATTCGTAAAAAATAATAAAATTATTTATAGCGGAGAAATTAGAAGCGAAAAAGAATTATCTTCTCTTGAAGTTGAATTCAATGTAGAAAAACCTCTGGAAAGTTCAAGTTCAGAAAGAGATTTTGCAAGTGCCAAATTGATTTCTGCAGTTGATGGAATTCATGTTAAAAAACTTGGAAAAGTTAATGGCGAAAATCAGTATTCATTTGAATTCAGCATTGACGATTTAATTTCTGAATCAACAGCTCCATCGGCAAGTTATAAATATTCAGAAGAAATTAAAAATGCTCTTCTTAATAATAGCGATACAATTTATCAGTATCAGATTAGTTTTACAGCTTACGATAACAGTCAGGCTCCTTCTAACACAAGTCAGGTATTCCTCAACGTGGACCCAATTGCTCCAACTGTTAGTCTTGCAGAAGATTTTGTAAATCCGGCTCAAAGTGATGCTCTTGTTAGTGAATACAAACTGATTAACGGTATTGTAAACATTAAAACAACAATTACAGAAGACAACATCGATAGAGTTTGGTATGAAGCAAAATTTGGTACAGCAGGAAACTATACTGATCTTTATATGATGAATGGTGGGGAACTTACAGAAGTTCTTTATTCAACAAAAACTGCAGAAATTCGTGATACTTTTGACACTCTTTGCGCAACAAAAAAATATTATGACGTAGAAAGAAATCCAGTTGTAATTGCAGACAATTGTGAATTGGTTTTAACTGTATTTGCCAGAGACAAATCAGGAAATGTAACAAGTAAGAGCAAAACTTACTACATCAATCAGGAAAGCGATAAACCAATTATTAGTTTTACAAACGTTGAAGAAACTATCGAAGATGTAGGCGGTATCAGAGAAGCAAATATTTCTGGTAAAGCAAAGAACAATATTTTTGCATCTAGCCAGCAGGGTCTGAGCGGTTTTGTAACAGATGATGATGGACTTAAACAGATTAAAGTTGAATTCTTTAAAGACAAAGAATGCACAGAGGGTGCTGGTTCAAAAATTATTAACATTACAGACGGAAGTACTTCTTGGAACAGCATGGAAGAACAGTTTAAAGTTCCAAAAGAAGAAGGCGTATATTATGCAAAGGTAACTGCAGTTGATATAAACAATGTTAATAAAGAAAGCAGATTGTTTGCTATTGCAGTAGACAGTGGTGTACCTAATATTGTAATTACTGGATATGACGGAAAATATTTTGCTTCTAAGGAAAGTAGTTCTGACGATGCTAGAACAATTTCCGGAACAGTTTCAGACAGTAGCAAATATCTTAAAATTAAAGTTTCTGGTGTAAAAATCAATGATAATCAGACAACAACAGAAACTCCAGATATTTCTACAAATTATAATGATGAAGTAGAAATTCCGGCAGCAAGCATTAATTCTGTTGGTGATTATTCATTTAAAGATATTCTCAAAACTCCTGCAAAGGATGGTACTTACAGTTATGTAATTACAGCTGAAGATTTGTATGGACGAAAAGCAGAAAAGACAATTCAGTATAAGGTTGACGTTACAAAACCTTATGCATTTGCACTATTCGAAAGAGGTTCAGAATTGAGCCCAGCAGGTGCAAAAACAACTTCTCCAAAATTCTACATTCTTGCCAGTGATGAAATTAATGGTACAGGCGCAATTATTGGGGCAAGTTCAAGTGGAGTTCTTTCTATTGATTATTCAAATCAGTATAAAGATGGAACTTGGAAAGACGGTGACTCTTCTGCCTGGGACATTACAAGCCGCGGAAATATCAGTGCAAAAGAAATTACTGTTGATCACGAAGCTTATGCAGCAGTAATGACAAAAGTTGGAACTCTCACAGATGAACAGAAAGCAAAACTTAAAGTTTACGGCGGAACAGTTATCCTCCAGGATGGAAAAACAAATAAAGTTTCATTTGTAATTAAAGATGCTGCAGGTAACGAACTGATTTTAAAAGATGCTCTTTATATTGATATTGATAACAGTGCTCCAACAATTCAAGTTGGAAATGATGTTTCTACTATTCAAGCTGATACAGTTGATTTAGGAACTTCAAACGTAAAAGAAGATGTTACATTCAATGTTACATTTACAGAAAATTTGAAATTCCAGGATAGAAATCCAATTAGTTGTGTTGTTACAAATTCATTGGGAGAAGTTACTATTGGAACAGATTACGTATTTAGTGACAATGAAGTTGTAGCAGGCAAAAAAATTGTAAGAAAAATTTCTCTCCCAAAAACTGGAAAGCACGACGGTAACTGGACATTTAAATTTACTTGTAAAGACAGCGCAAACATGAGTGCTACAAAGACAGTAAAAATTCTTGTTGATACAACAGCACCAGTTTACAAATCAATGAAAGTTGGTAAGTATGGTTATGAAGCAGGACGCTGGTCAGAAAGTGGAACATTTACTCTTGAAGGAACATGGACAGA
Source organism: Treponema sp. (assembly GCA_016296205.1). Classification (GTDB taxonomy): domain Bacteria; phylum Spirochaetota; class Spirochaetia; order Treponematales; family Treponemataceae; genus Treponema_D. The sequence continues at coordinate 57,098 of JAEDJS010000003.1, forward strand.
AGCTGGCAGTGGAATTACAATGCTTGAATACTGGTTTACAAATTCAAGCACAGTTCCAGGTAAAGATGTTGCCGCCGATGGTTCAATTAATCCTGCACAGGGAAAAGGCGACAGTGCCAGCGACTGGACATTCAAACAGAATTTTAACTTTGACGATGGCGAAAATTATTTCTATATTCGTCCAACAGACGAAGCAGGAAACGTTGGTGAATATCAGCAGTTCCACTTTAATGTTGATACAACAGTGCCAGAATTAACAATCACTGGTGATACAGAAATCTTTAAGCGTTCAGATGATACAATTACAATTTCTGGTACTCTTAGTGATAGCGTTTCTTATCTTAATAACTGGTATGCAATCCGTATTTTTGCTGGTGATTACAATAAGAACTATCTGGACTATGAAAACAGTGCAGTTCAGCATTACTCAAATGAAGTTGGATTTGCTGCTAGCCTGCATGACTGTTCTGCAAAGGGATGTAACCCTGTTCATACACCAGATAATTTGCAAAATTGGAGACCAAGTGGTTCACAGATTTATGCATTTGACAAATCTGGCAGCTTTAGCATAAATATCGATAAATCAAAACTGCCAAGAGAAAATGGCAAACTTAAAACTCAGTATATTCTCAGTGTTGTTGGTGAAGACTACAAAGAAAACCGTTCTACAAAAACAGTTACACTCAACCTGGATGATGAACTTCCAACTGTAACAATCAATGCTATTCATAATCTGGTTAATCGTAACGAAAAAACAAATAACGTTAATAAGAGCTTTACAATTCAGGGTACAAACACAGACAATGATAAAGTATCTTCTAAATCAATTAAAATTTACAAAACAAATGATCCTTTAAAAACTGATGTTTCTGGAACTACTGGACTTGTATCAGAAGATAGCGAAAGTCTTATTACAAAGTGGAAGTATACAATTGATTCTTCTAAGCTCGATGATAAAACTTCTTATACAATTGAAGTAACAGCAACAGATAGAACTGGAAATTCAAATAAAGCTTCACAGGAAGTTTATGTTGACCAGAGCACAGATATTCCGTATTTCTCTTCTACAAATGCAAATGTTGATGCCGTTGAAGCAAAAACAAATCTTTTTGGTATGGGCAACTGGAGCATTAAGGGTGTTGCAGAAGATGATGATGGAATCAAGTTGATTACATACAAAATTGGAAGCGGTGTGGAAACAATTTATTTCCCAACTGGTTCAGAAACAGCGGGAACAACTTCAAAATCTTGTGAATTCCCAATTCCAAGAAATCTCTCTGGTGAACAGACACTTACAATTAAAGTAACTGATGTTTCTAATGTTACCCTTACAAAGACAATTAAGTTTGCAGTTGATAATGATGCACCAAGTTTGTCTATAAGCAAAGTAAATAACAAGTCTTATGCCAGCGGTATGTTTGTAAAAGCCGCATTTGATATTGTACTTCAGGGAACAGACTCTAGCAACGATGTAATTGTTTACGAAATTGACACAGACGGAAACAAAATCGGAAGCAACCTTAGTAAGTCTGGAAGCTTGTTTACAGCAGCCATCGAAGGTGAACAAGATACAGGTGGCGTGGCAAAGAGCAGAATGTATAAGGCAGAAGATAAATATGGCCGCTATACAGAAACAACTGTAACTTACAAAGTAGATACAAAAAATCCAACAATAGATAATACAAAATTTGTAATCCGTGGTGGTAACTCTGGAGATAAGTCAATTAGTGATTTGCCATCTACATGGTTCAACAGCCAGAGTGTAACAATCGCATCTGTTGTAAATAATGAAGCAATTAGTGATGTAAACCTTTCGTCTACTGTAAATGTTAGAATCTCTGGAGACACAAGTGCTGTAAACAGTTTTGATTTAACAAACACAAACGGTAATGGTTCGTTTACAAATAATCAGTCGTTGAATAATGGTACAAGCGTGGTTTTACTTACATTCAGTGATGAAGCAAACCATACAATCTATAGTGATTTTGCAGTTAATGTTGATACAGTTGAACCATTCATCGCCTCAAGATCAATTCTTTCTGAAACAGGTTCAACTTTGTCGGAAACAAGTGTAGTTAATGGAGCAAAAGTAACAGCAAAAATCTCTGTAACAGATACAGCAAGTGTTGAAACTTCTGGATTAAAGAAGGCATACATCGGTACAAGAGCAGGATTTACAGATGCTGCCGCAGAAGTAAGTTTGACTGGAAAAAGTGTAACCGATAAAACAGTTGATATTCCAGCTGCAAAACTTACAAGAGGACGCAATGAATTGTATCTTCGTGTAGAAGACAATGCCGGAAACATAACAGCAGATACTTCTATTGGAGAGTTCATCTGGGATACAACTCCACCTGTTGTAAAAATCTCTATCCCTGCTGATGGTTCAACTGTTAATAAAACAATTGAACTTTCTGGAACAGCAACAGATGATAACTTGGATATTAATGCAAGACCTTCGCTGTACATTGACGATTCTGCAACACCAGCAGTAACCGGTGCAACATCATTTGATGGTTCAAGCTGGACAATTACAGGAATCGACACAACTGCTTTAACAGACAATGCAAATCATAGATTTACAGTTAAGTTTACAGACAAAGCAGGAAATACAACTTCAGAAAATAATACAATTACTCTCACTGTAAATCAGAGTAAAGACCGCCCTGTAATTACAATGCTCAGTATTCCAACTCCAAACGGATCAACTGTACCAATGCTTAAAACAAAACAGCTCTTTGGTATTGTAAGCGACGACGATGGAACTGTAAAGAATTTGTGGTACATCGACAGTGCAGATTATGTAGAATCAAATGTTCCAAGTGCTGGAAACAATAACGGCTGGACACCAATCACTTTGGATAACTCAAGCTGGAACCTGGAAGCTAACTGTGCAGACGGTGAACATACATGGTACTTCTATTGTATTGATGCAAAAAATACTTCATTCTCTACAAAGGCAGCTAATGTTTCTGAACGAATTGTTTATAAGTATAAAGATTCTGCAACAGAATACGCAGCAAATACAGGAATTAAATTCCAGTTCGATACAACTTCTCCAGAAATTCAGACAATTGAATATGCACGGGAATCTTCTACTGTAACAACAGCGGCTTCAAGCTATTCAACTTCTAACTGGATTAGTTTAAGTGATACATATTTTGGAGCAAACTATAGTAAACTTTATCTTAAACTTACAATTCAGGAAGATGTTGCAATGGATTCAACAAATCCTCTTGAAATTTCAATTGGAGGAATTGACGTTGCACTTTCTGGAAATATAAGCAGCAGCAGTTCAATTGTTGCAGGAAAGAAAATTTACACATATATCGTTGGTCCAATCGACATGGCAAGTGGTGCTTATGGAGACGGAAGCCAGGTTATTAACGTTGTGGCAAAAGATGCTGCAGGTACAAAGGGATATAAAAATATTTCTATTAAAGTTGATAACACACCTGGTTCAAATACAGTAACAACACCTTCTAGTTCAACTCGTTTGATTAGTGGCCCAATAGTAATGGGTACAGTTCAGGATGGTGGAAGTGGAATTAAGAGCTTTAGCTGGATGGTTCCTGCAAAGGGTGTAACTCCAACAACAAGTACTAAAGCTGGATGGAATCTTGTAACAGAAGAAGATGGAATAACTCCTTCTACTACAACATGGTCATTCGCTTTGAACGACAGCGGAATTGGCAGCCTTACAAATATTGCAACTTATGCAGATGCTTCTAAATATAACGTTGTTACAAATGGTTCAATTTACACAATTCCACTGTACTTCCTTATTGAAGATAACCTTGGAAATCTTAGTGTAATGAGTCACAATATTACATACGATGTTGACGGTGGTAAACCTGTTGCATATATTCTGCAGCCAGACGGAGAAAGCGCACTTGGTGGTGTAATTCGTGTTTACGGTTCTGCTCAAGATATGAATGGTTCTATTAGCGAAGTACACTTGCAGATGGACTTTAACGGTGACCATAACTTTAACGATGCAGATTACGCAATTGTAAAAGCATGGAAGGATGCAGGTTATGCTCCATATAACGAAGCCGGTGTACTTGTTGATAAAGCAAATGGAAGAAACGGTGAATGGTATATTAAAGTGCCAAATGGTTCAGAAAACTGGAACATCCTTTTGAATCGCCATGGAGAATTTTATACATATTCAACAAGTAACAACGTAAATAACAAACTCCAGATCCGTGTTCGTGCATACGACAACGATACACAGACTCACGGATGGTACGGTATGGAAAGTGGAAAACATTCTGAATATGTAACATTTACAATTAATACCGACAACCCAACATTTGAAAATGTTCGCCTCACAAAAGCAGACGGTACTGCAATTTCTTACAACGGAACCACAGAATTTGTTACAACAACTGGCGGTGACTGGTTCCTTGAAGGTGATATTAAACATGCAGAAGGTATCAAGTACGTAGAAGTTAAATCGAACAATGCAGAAGGTGGAACTTACAATGCATCTTGGTCACAGGGTAATACTCTGCCAGAAAGCGGACAGTTGATTCTTACAAAAGGCACAGAATCTTCTACAAAACCAGGATACTTTAACTACAGCTTTAAGATTAAGATTGATCCTTTACTTGCAGCAGCAGGAAGTAGCATTGAAGCAACAATTAAGGCAACAGCAAACAACTCAAATGCAAACACTGGTTCAACCCCAATGGCATTCAAGATTGATAACGTTGCCCCAACATTGTATTCAACAACAGGTTCTTCTTATACAACAAATGCAGCAGGCAATAATTCTCTCAGACTTAAATCAGGAGATGCAATTATTTCTACAAGTGAAGCAATTGCTCAGAGTGATTTTGTTTACAGCATTGGTGACCAGGTAATGGATGCAGGGTCTGGATTTGACAAGCTTGTATTCTATTTCCAGCGTGATATTGCAGGTCAGCCAAGTAGAGTTTATAACCCAATGATTGAATTGGAAAACTCCAGAACAGATTTGCAGACAAATGCCGCAGAAAAGAAACTTTACATCAACACAGAAAACCTCCCTGCTTATACAGTTAAAGGTATGAGCAACGGTGCTAACTTTACTCCAACAGAAGCAGCTGATATTACTTCAAATAAAAATATCCGCCGTGGTGGACTTGTAAAAGTAAAGGGTGCTTACTATACAATCAAGAGTATTAATACAACATCTGGTGTAGTTGGTTTGCAGAAGAAAAATATTTCTGGCGGTTATGTTGGTGCAAATATTCCGGAAGACACATCAGAAAGCACAGTTGAATTTATTTACGGTCAGGTAGTTGATCACTTTACAACAACAGAACAGCTTTCTAGTGATAGAAATGATGTTGATTTAAATGGCAACCTTAATGTAATTGAAGGTACAGACGATGGCGACAACATGCTTGAATATGTACAGGATCTTGGTTCAACAAAGAACTGGAGAGCTTCTATTAACAGTAAACATATTGCCGACGGTGTAATCAATATTCACGTTGTAGCCTTTGACCTTGCTGGAAACGTAAGTCATGGTTATGTAACTTCCATCGTTATGAACCATCGTCCACGTCTTGCAAAAGTTTATCTTGCAACAGACCTTAATGGTAACGGCAAGTTTGATTATACTCAGACAGATGGCAAAGTTAACGGTGAATTCTATAAATATTCAACTCTTGACGGCAGCGGAAAAACTGTTTCTGTAGCATCAATTGAATCAGATGACTTTGTAGCAAAAGACAAGCTCCTTATTCTTCCAGAATTTGTTAACGATTCTGGTGAATTAACTGGTAACGGTGAAATTAAATATCTTTACGATTTGGCCGATTCAACTGCACCAAACATCAGGGCTCCAAAAACAGGAACTCCTTTAGCTATGGAAACAAAGGCTGCAATTACTGGAAACTATGCAGCAGGAACAAATGTTGCAAATATCGTAAGCGAAAAAGGCGGTTTGTATTTTGCAGGCGGTTTGGCAGAAGGTGCAAAGAAAATGCAGATTACTTTCTGGGATAGCACAGACGGTATGACTGCGGGAAGTGCAGATACAACTAAACAGTCACAGTGGGCAGTTTTGAATGTTCCACTTACAATTGACTTTGTAGATGATACTCCACCACATGGATTTGTTGCTCCATTCTTCTGGCATAACAAAACTCATAACAGTTTGTACCAGGGTTCAAGCAGTAACGGACATGTTGAACTTTACGCAGACCTTCCACCAGCTCTTAAGACAGGTTCTTTCACAGATGCAGAAAAAGTATCTGGTAAAGTAGTTGTCCGCGGATTTGCTTATGATGACGCTCGTCTTAAAACAATTACTGTAAATATGGACGGCAAACCAATTGGTAGTGCTACTTATGAAAAAGCAACAGATACCTGGACATGCACACCAAATACAACAAATGGTGGTATTGCAGATTCAATGAATGTTTACAAAGCTCTCCCAAGCGGAATGGAACTCAGCGACTTTGGTGCCGCAGAAGATGCATATCAGACAATGAAGGGACATAAAGTGTTCTGGGAAATTGCAGTTGATACAAGCAAAGTTACAGGAGTTGCCGCAAAAGGTAAAGCATTTACAGTTGCAGTATTTGACGAAGCAAATAATAAGACCAGTGGTGCAAACAAGCTTGACGGCACCGACGAACAGAACATTAAGTTGATCCATAACGTGGACGTTGTGCCGTATATTACAAAGATTAAGACGAATATCTCTGAAAGTGCTGGTGCAGAATTTGCCCGTTCAGCATTAGGTAAGTATTCTGTTTATGCAGGAGAAACAATTGTTGCAGAAGGATTTAATCTTACTGGCACATACCGTAGCGTAAAAATTGGAAACACAACAATTACCACAACTGTTACTGATGGCGCAATTAAAATCCCGGTAGGAACTACAGCAGTTTCTGGTAAAGTTGAATTTAGCATTGGTGCAGCACAGGCAAGTGCTGTTCCTGCAGTAAACAATACAAATAATAATCCTGAATTTGATTCAGAAGGTCAGATTACAAAATACCCATATAATAGCAATGCTAATGGTAAAAATAATGACCGTTTGGATGATGATACGGAATTGTTAATCTGGGACATGGGAACATTTATTAACTCTACAAATATCACAAGTCCAATGATGAAGATGGACACAGAAGGGAACTGGTATATGAGTTATGGAAAAGGTGTTCCAGAACTTATCAGTAATAAAAATGGTACAGAAACTCGGATAGACTACAGTTACAACAAGTTCCATAATAACAATGTAGCCTATGACGCAGATGGTGATATCTTTACAGTATCTACAAACACAGACCGAGTTGGCAATAGTTCTGCTAAGTTTTGTTTTTACTTTGGACAAGTCAAAAAGAATGAAAACGATTCATATTATCAATCTACTTGGGATGGAAAAAAAGCTCTTGAATATGTTTATAATCCAGCTACAGGAATTTATGATATTAACCGTGTAAAGAGACCTAAGATGAGAGCCTATGGTACAGGAGCTAATTCAACAGTTGCTTTGGCTTATTACGATTATAACCATACAAAGAATCCAGTACGTTTCAGATATGGAACAGCATATAAAAATGATACGGAGGATTTTATATCTTCTGGTGGTTTTAGAAGTGATGCTGGTGGCATCAGATCAGAAAATAATTCTTCTGCTGCAAATTGCCATATCGTTGCCAGCTCTGAAACTACATATAAGAGTGGAGAATTTACAGCTACAGCACTTGCAAATAAAATTGGAGGTACAGGTTATGTAGGACTTGTTGCATGGTATGATGCCCAGAATCGTAAACCAATGTTCTCTTATAATGAAACTCCAGATACAGCAGTAACTGGTGGTGTATGGCAGACTAACGCCCTGGTTTTAGATGAAGCTTATAACGGCTGGCATATCGACATGGACGTAGATTCGTCTGGAGGTATCCATATTGCATACTATAATAGTAAATCTGGTGACCTTAAATATGCTTATCTTGAAAATTATAAAGATACAACACCAGAAGTTGTAATTGTTGATTCTTATTTAAGCGTTGGTACAAATATAACTGTTAACGCAAAGGGTACTACACCATACATTTCATATTTCAATGCTTCTGCAAACCAGACATCAAATACAATTCGTATTGCATGGAAAGTAGATACAAGTGGTGTTTTGGCTGGAGCTGTAAATGATTTGTATACAAAGGCATGGGAAGTAATTCCTATTCCAACAACAAACATCCCAGTTGATGCAACAGTTTGTCATGGTCTTCCAAAAGATAGCCATACAACTTATAAAGGCTCACCAGTTCTTGGTTATATGAGTGATGGTGGCTACGAAAAAGCTTATATTAAGTATTAATATTATTCAAAGTTGAATTTTGGGGCTGTCCAATAAGTCCTGTCATCCTGAACTCATTTCAGGATCTCATCAAAAGAGATTCCGGATCAGGTCCGGAATGACGGTGCGGGGGTTCCTGGATCAGGTCCGGAATGACACCAACCATTGTCATCCTGAACTCCGATTCAGGATCTCTAGTTGCAGAATGAGATTCCGGATCAGGTCCGGAATGACGATGCGGGGGTTCCTGGATCAGGTCCGGAATGACACCAACCATTGTCATCCTGAACTCCGATTCAGGATC
>JAEDJS010000092.1 GCA_016296205.1 Treponema sp.
ATACAGAACCTTTTTATCTTAAATCAGAAAAAAAATGGTACTGCGTAGTTTTTATGAATCGCTCAGCTGCGTGGGAACAGTATAAACCGCAAATAGAAATCAAGAAAAATAGTTTTAACGGGCTCTATAAAAAACTGGAAAAAGAAGAAGATTATTTTACAAAGCTTGGAATATCCAGAAAAGTATGGGCCAGTGGAATAGAACTTATGGAAAAACTTGAATACGGAAGAATTATAAATCCAAAAGAAGAAGCAGTTTACCAGACTGAGCGGGATAAATTTTCCAATATACCGGTGATTATAGAAGATGCAAAGCAAAATTGTTCTGTTTGCATAAAAATAAATACAGATTACAACCAGATGATTTCAACTGCTCTTTCAACAGTTTTTTCTGATTGCGGATTTAGAATTTCCAAAACAGAAGAAGAAGTAAATTATATTGCAGAAGTAACAGTTAATCAAAATGTTGCAGGAAGCGAGCCGCTTTCAATAGAACCAGGTATAAATGTAAAAATTCAAAATAAATCCGGGAAAACAGTATATTCAAATGAAATTCTGGCAGCAGAAAAATCAATAGGTTATTCAATGGAAAGTGCACAGAAAAAAGCATATCCAAAAATCGTAAAGCAATTAGAAGAATCTGTTAAAAATCATTTTAACAGCATTCTGAAATAATAAAATTTCATTAATAAAATTTCATATGGAGGAAATTATGAAAAAGATTACAAGTATTACAGTTACAGCAATGGCTGCAGTTATGGCACTGGGAATGACAAGTTGTGGAACAACTCAATTGGTAGCAGGTACATTGCCAACTACTTATGTTTCACCGGACCCAGTTAAAAAAGTAGTAACAGCAGATGAAGACGAAATTGACAAAGTTCTTGTGGTTGACTGGGCAGATAGAAGTCTTGGGGAAGTTTCTGTACCAACATGGCTTAAAAATATGCGTCGTGGAAACTCTGATACATTCAAACAGCAGTGGAATCTGGATTCAAATCGTATCGTAAAAGTAAGTTATGCAGTAGGCAAAACAGAAGCAACAGCGCAGGCACTTTCCAGAGCTGGGTTTGCATATACTCAGGCAGCAGAATTGAATCAGAAAGTAATCGGTCGTGTAGGGCAGGGGCTAAATGATGTAGGTCAGCTGGAAGCACTTTTTGTGGCAGCAAGTGAAACAAAAGCAGATATGACAGGTCTTAGAGAAGAAACAGGTTTCTGGCAGAAAGTAAGAACAATCAGAGCAGGAACAAAAGAACAAAGCGAACAGTACATGTATTACACAGTTTACTCAATGGAAAAAAGTACATGGGATGCATTGTGTAAAAAATATCTCATGGACATGATGGGTGGAGCAGATTTAACAACAGAAACACAGAAAAAGATTGGATCATTATTTACAGAAATGAAGGAAGATTCAGATAAAAAAGAAGCAAAGAAAGCCGCAGAAGAAAAAGCCGCTTACGATGCACAGGTAGCACGCCTTGAAGCAGAAAAAGCAAAGGCTAATGCAGATGAAGCAAAAGCAAAAGCAGAAGCTGCCAAAACAGAATTGAAAACAAAACAACTGACTGAACAGGAAGCCCAGACAAAAGAAGCAACAGAAAGAGCCGCAGAACTGGAAAGTTTTTTGATGTAAAAGAGGTTTGTTTTGAAAAAAATAAGTTTGCTATTATTAATGGTATTATCCACTTTCTATCTCTATTCCCAAACAAGAGTAACAGAAGAGTTCAAGAAGCAAATTGTTGTATGATTATGTAAACATAAATTTAATTTGCGGATACAAATCTACTAGAGCAGCATTGTGAAAAAAATCAGAAAATATTAAAGGATGGGGGAAGAGAAGTTTATGACTTTAGAACAATTTGCAGAAAATTATGGAGTAAAAATTTCAACTGTAAAAAGCAACATCGAAAGGATACCTGGTCTTGAATATGTAAACCGTGAATATAGAATAATTGAAGGAACTCGTTATTTTTATACAGTTCGGTCAGCGGTCAAAGATAATTCTGTAAGATTATGTTTAATATTAAAAGCACTTAATAAAAATCAATATGTTGATGCAGAAATATTAAAATGCTCAGAAAGTGATTTTAATAATCTATTGAGTCAATTGGAAGAACAAAATCTTATAAAAAAAAATAATAGCAAAAATAAATATGGAACAAATGGATTTAATATAACCATACTAGGAACGGAATATATCCAACAGAAAAAATGGAAAGTAATTAAATCCATAGCAGAAAGTGTTGGTACGGGGATAGGAGCTTTTGTGGCCCAGCAAATGTCAAATTAATTTTAGAATTTGTTATTGAGTTATTAATTTGAAATATAGTGAGGAGTAGAATAATGAAAAAACTAATAATCTTGATCAGCATGATTGCAATCGTATTTATCGCATTTGCAAACCCAACGGAAAATTATCAGAACCCTGAAAGCTCTGGAATGACCTCAGTGACGGCACAGCAGAAAAAGGAAGACAAAAAAAGCGTGCAGGTAGTCATTCAGGAAACAACAGGACTTACAGTAAGCGAAGTGGCCTGGCTCCCTGGCATGGTGCAGGACAGGTTTAAGTCTAACATGCAGGATTATCTTGGCATGAAGATAATTGTTGATGCAAAATCAGAATCTGCCTTAAAGAAACTTCAGGCAGAAAGTGAAAACGAAGGCCGGGATGAAAATGCAGCAATAGAACTTGGAAAAATTACAACAGCAAAATTCGCACTTTTTGTAAAGGTCAGAAAGACTGGAACAGGTTATGTTGTTACAAGTGATTATACAGACCTTACAACAGGAGAACAGATGGCATCAGCCTCCTCTAAAGAATATTCAAAAGCAGAATATCTTTATTGTTCCACAGGTGCTGTAGATGAACTTACTCTTGCGCTTTCTAATAAACTTGGCATTGTTATTTCAGAACTTAATAAAAACTTATTGACAAATGGAACATCCAGCTTTAGCCTTGATGATCAGATGGCTCTTGCAAAGCAGAATGAAGAACAGTTCAAAAAGCAGATGAAGGCCTATGATGAAGAACTTTCAAAACTCATGACGTCAAACGATATAACCGCAGTTCAAAATAAGAACAGAATCGAAGCAGAAAAGGCATTGCTTGCAGAAAAGCAGAATGCAGAAAAGAAACGCCAGGAAGAATTAAAGGCACAGAAGGCTCGTGCAGAAGCAGATGCAAAACTTGAAGCCGAGCGAAGCATTGCTCTCAAAACTCAGCGTGACCAGATGGCAAAAGAAGCCGCCGCCAAAGCAGCAGAAGTACGCAAACTAAAAATGGCAAAGCAGGGCGTTCTGGGCCAGATTAACGTAATAGAGTCCAAAAAGAAAGCCCTGGTAGAAATACGGCAGGGAGTAGAAGAACGTAGCGTTGAACTTTACAATCAAATGGTAAAGGATAAGGAAAGTGAAGAAAACAGGATTCGCAATAAAGCGTATTCAACTGTTGAATGCGAAAACGGGGTACCTACGCAAGCCGCCAAGCAGCGTCGGGAAAATCAGGTAATTAAAAGTTATGAAGATTTATCAAACAAATTTTTTGCAGACTGTGAATCTGTCAAACAGTCAACAATGGTGCAGCAGAATGGACTATTAACAGAAATACGTTCGGACCTGGAATCGCTGGCAGCAACCCGAACAGTTTCAAGCATGGGTGACGAATTAAGAGTAAGTTTTGGCGACCTTGTAAAATTTTCTGTGTAAATGGCTGACAAATATGATACTCTTAAGGAG
>JAEDJS010000093.1 GCA_016296205.1 Treponema sp.
ATCGCTAACTCTTAAACGCCTGTTTTAAATCTTCAATTAAGTCATCAGCATTTTCAATGCCAACAGAAAGTCTCAAAGTTGCAGGAGTAATTCCATTTTTTAAGCGGAGTTCTTCAGGAACATCTGCATGAGTTTGAGTTGTAGGATAAGTAATTAAAGTTTCTACCCCCCCAAGACTTTCAGCATATTGAATCAATTTAACAGAACCAAGTATTTTTTTAGCTTTAGCTTCATCAGTAACATTAAAAGTTACCATTGCACCAAAACCTCTGGACTGCTTTTTCATAATTTCATAACCAGGATGTTCTTTAAGCCCGGGATAAATAACCTTTGTAACAGCCTTCTGATTTTTAAGCCACTCCACAATCTTAAATGCATTTTTCTGAGCCGCTTCCGTTCTTAAAGCCAGAGTTTTAATTCCTCTTAAAACAAGCCAGCAATCAAAAGGAGCAAGACCAGCTCCTGTGGTTTTAATTAAAAATCTGAGTTTTTCCTGAATCTCTAATTTATTAGTAACAATAAAACCTGCCAGAGTATCATTATGACCTGCAAGATATTTTGTTCCGCTATGAATCACAACATCAGCACCAAGCAAAAGAGGATTCTGAAAATATGGTGAAAGAAATGTATTGTCTACAATCAAAAGAATTCCATGACGTTTTGCAATTTCTGCCAGAGCTTTAATATCTGTAACATTCATCATAGGATTTGTTGGAGTTTCAATATAGACCGCTTTTGTGTTTGACTTTATTAGAGACTCAACATCATCACAACTGCAGTTTGCCCTTGTAAACTCAACTCCATTTTTTGAAGTAACATGATCAAAAAGGCGGATTGCCCCACCATAAAGATCTGAATCAATTATAAGATGATCTCCAGGTTTGAAGATTTCAAAAAGTAAACTAATAGCTGCCATTCCTGAAGACAAAGCAAAAGCATCTGTTCCACCCTCCAGCTGAGCCACCACTTTTTCAACTTGTGCTCTTGTTGGATTCTGTAATCTTGAATAATCAAACCCAGTACTCTGTCCTACTGCCGGATATTTGTACGGATAAAATTTGCGTTAGTGCATGGAAGCCCGAAGTTGGTAAGCAGCTTTGCTGCGTCCAATGGAGCGAAAGCGGAAGGCTGGAACGCACGACGGCGTCGGTTGAGCCTGTCGAAACCAGCCGGAACGCCCAGACTTTATTACAACAATTATTTATACATATTTGTAGAAAGATACTTAAAAGCATTGTCTGCCAGAATCACAACAATATTTTTGCCTTTTGCTTCAGGCCGTTTTGCAACCTGACTTGCAACCCACAAAGCAGCCCCCGCCGACTGACCAACAAAAAATCCTTCAGTGCTAACAAGTTTTCTTCCAGTTTCATAAGCATCCTCTGCCACAACATCAAAACATTCATCCCATTTTGTATTAAAAGCAGTAAAAAGAGGAGGATAATTCTGCTGTGGAACTCCATTAAAATTCAAAACACCGTCAATTGTATTTCTGTCAGGAAAATTCGGATTTTTCTTGGACTGTTCCGCCGGCTGAGCTCCAATAATCTTTACATCCGGATTCTTTTCACGGAAGTATTTTGCAAGACCGCTTAAAGTTCCACCAGTACCAACAAGCTGAACAACATAATCAACCTTACCGCCTGTTGCTTCCCAGATTTCAGGTCCTGTTCCTTTTACATGTGCCAGCGAGTTATTGATATCGGCACACTGATTCAAATAATACCATCCGTTCTGTTTAGCAAAAGCTTTAAATACTCTATCCAGTCCTTCCATTGAAAGACCGTTTGTCAAAAGTTCTGGAAATCCCGGTACATCAGTTACCTGCAGCAAAGTTGCACCCAATGCCTTCAAAATTTGTGAACGTTCCTTAGAAACACCAGGCTGAATTACAATCACCAGCTTATACCCTTTTGCATTAGCAAATGTTGCTTCTCCAATTCCTGTGTTTCCGCTTGTATAGTCCAGCAAAGTGTCACCTGGTTTTATGTCGCCACGCTTTTCTGCTTCTTCAATAATATTCAAAGCCGCACGATCCTTTACACTTCCGCTTGGGTTAAAATATTCAAACTTTCCTAAAATATTTCCTTCAGCCCCTTGAGCTTCTTCAAATCTGTGCAGCCTTACAAGAGGAGTTTCTCCAACCAGTTCTGTAATTGAATCATATAATTTTGCCATTTTAGTACTCCTTAAAAAAATCGTAATCAATTGTATTAACCAGATTATTTTCACCTTTTTCTGCAGCCGCTAAAGAAAGCAAAGTCCAGGCATTACCGGCAGTTCCAATATAAAGACCAGTATAGCTGTGAACATCAGTAGGAATAGTTCTCCACCATGCACCGCTCCATCTTCTTGTCTGCTTCTGATGATAAATGTCACCATCTGCATCTTCTACAAAAGACTGACCAACAACAGTTTTAGCAGTTCGTCTTGCATACTCAAGGAATTCTTTTTCACCAGTTAATCTGTAAATTGAAACAAAGTGTTCAAGAATACCAGGAGTTCCACAGCACAACGCCTGACTCTGCCAGTAACCGCGGCTAAAATTTTCAGGAGCCCCTGCTTTAATAATTCCGCGGCTAAGTTTTAAGGTCCAGTCTAAATATTCTTTTTCACCTGTAATATCATAAAGTGCATGGAACAAAAGGGAAGTTCCCGCAGGACCATGGCACTGACTTAAATAATAAAACTCAGTTGAAGGACCTCTTTCCAGACTGTCAAGATAAGGAACTAAAACTCCCTCATCATCACCAACAGCAATTCCCTGAATATACTTAGCAGCTTCCTTTGCAGCGTTTAAGAATTTTTCTTCTTTTGTAAGGTTGTAAATAAAAGTAAATACATAACCAACACCGCTTGTTCCGTGAGCAAGATTTACCCAGAAAACATCTTTTGGAAAATCAATAATTGTAAGATCTACAACATTCCAGTAAGTTCCACCATTTGGAGCAGGTTTACCTTTTGTAAGAAGATAATTTCCAAATCTTCTGGCAGCGTCTGCATATTTATCATTTTTTGTTACACGATAAAGTTCTGCAAAATATGGAATGTAACTTCCGTCACCACAGTAATCCAGCTGTTCAGACCAATACAGATAATCACCTTCTGTCTTGCCGGCAGCAATTACATCATCTGCAACCTTTTCTGCAAATTTTAAATATGCTTCATCTTTTGTAACTTCATAAAGTTTAAGAACAAAATAAGCCTGGCCTGTCGGACCGTTATTAAAACCTGCAATCCAGCCAGGCATATTCTTTACATGAACCAGCTTATCTTCTGTAACACCAAGTTTTAAGGTTCGTTCATAAAAAGCAATGCCTTCATCAGTTTCAATCAGTTCTTTTGCACTGGCTTTAGCTTCTTCTAAATATTCATCCTTTTTAGTTACCTGATACAATCGCAGGTAAAAAAGCCCCACTCCTGCTGAACCGCCATAAAGGGATTTTGGAGTAAGCATTGGATAGTCATCATAATTTTCCCTGGAATCTGGACTCTGATTCCAGAGTTTTCCAAATCTTCCAGCTTTTCCTGTTGTTTTTATCCAGTTTGCAGTCTGTTCTGCAAATTTTACATAATCTTCTGTTGAATAATCATTAAAAAGTAATGGTTTTGACATAATTACACCTGCCCTTCTATTTTTTTAAGATGTGTCAGGGGTTGTCCAATAAGTTTGCATTACGGTGGTTGAGTTTATCGAAACCACCACATTTAG
>JAEDJS010000038.1 GCA_016296205.1 Treponema sp.
TCTTCGTATTTCCTGTGACCAGCATACTGTCGGAGTTCTTGTTCTTGGCATGAGCCAGATTCTTCTTGTAATGCTTGTAATCGCCATGATTATTTCAGGCATAACCGCAAGCCTCCTTTCAAGAAAAATTATTGAGCCCCTCAACAGAATAAATCTTGAAGATCCCGAAAGTTCCGACGTTTACGAAGAGCTGAAGCCTTTCACAAAACGCATTGCAGAAGAAAACTTCGAAAAGTCTCAGAGAGAAGAACTCCGCCAGCAGTTCACTGCAAATGTAAGTCACGAACTTAAAACCCCGCTCACAAGTATTTCGGGCTTTGCAGAAATTCTTAAAGAAGGCGGAACTGATGAAAAAACTACGAAAGATTTTGCAGGCACAATTTATGATGAAAGCCAGCGCATGATTACTCTGGTAAACGACATTATTAAACTTTCAAAGCTTGATGAAAAATCAATATCTCTTGAGAAAGAAGCTTTGAGCCTTCGCGAAATCACACGGGAAGCAATGGAAGTTATTTCTCCTCTTGCCGAAAAGAAAAACATAAGTCTGAACCTTGCAGGTGACTCAGGCCTTATAAACGGCGTGCGACCGGTAATCTACGAAATGGTCTATAACCTGATAGATAATGCCGTAAAATACAATAAAGATAACGGAATTGTAAGTATTAAAATTGAAACCATTTCAGAATCCCACAGAGTCATTCTTACAGTACAGGATAACGGAATCGGAATTCCTGAACGTGAAAAGGAACGCATTTTCGAACGCTTCTACCGCATAGATAAAAGCCGTTCCCGCCAGCCTGGCGGAACAGGACTTGGTTTAAGCATCGTAAAACACGCAGCCAGATATCACAACGCTTCAATTCTTGTAAACAGCAAAGAAGGCGAAGGCAGCACTTTCACTGTAATCTTCTCTCTGTAAATTTTACATAAATTTTACAAAAACATAATTTTCAATTTTCACTTAAATAGTTACCTTTAAGATGGCTGATAAGGACTTGGCCACCGTGGAGGTAATCTATGATTTTAAACATTTTCGGACAGATCTTCGGTTTTATCGGTTCTCTTTGTCTTCTTCTTTTTGGAATGAATATGCTTTCAGACGGAATACAGAAAGGGGCCGGAAGAAATCTTCAGAAAATGCTTGGTAAAATTACCGGAAACCGGTTCGCCGCCGTGCTTACGGGAATTGGTGTTACGGCTGTAATTCAGTCTTCAGGTGCCACAACTGTTATGGTTGTAAGCTTTGTAAATGCCGAAATCCTGACACTGACTCAGGCCATTGGCGTAATCTTTGGAGCAAATATCGGAACCACAGTTACAGCCTGGATCGTTTCTTTCTTCGGATTTTCTTTTTCCATTTCTGCAGCAGCCATTCCACTTTTCGGTCTTGGCTTTATTTTAAAATATTTCAAGCGATTTAAAATCCATAATTTTGCAGACTGCTTCATGGGCTTTGCCCTGCTTTTTATGGGCCTTGGACTTTTAAAAGATTCTCTTTCATTAAGTCCTTCATCAGTTGCCTTCCTTCAGAAATTTGATTCCATCGGGGTATGGGGCTTACTGCTTGGAGTTTTCATCGGTGCCTTTGTAACAGCCCTCATCCATTCTTCATCTGCAATGACAGCAATTGTTCTTACCATGGCAGCAAACGGAAGCCTGACCTGGGAACTTTCTGCGGCCATAGTTTTAGGAAGCAACATCGGTTCAACTATTGACGCAGTAATGTCCAGCTTTGGAGCAACAGTAAATGCACGCCGCACTGCCCTTGTTCACGTTGGCTTCAACGTTGCGGGAACTTTGATTGCCCTTTTAGTATTCAAACCTTTCCTGGCCCTGGTAAATCTGATTGTTCCGGGCGAGCCTTTTGAAAATATTACAACACACATTGCAATGCTCCACACTATTTTCAATCTCACAACAACGCTTATCTTTCTTCCTTTTGTTGATCAGATTGCTGCCCTTGCTACAAGAATTATTAAGAACGATAAATCAACAGAAAATGAACACTACAAGCTTCCTGCCATTCTGCCATATTCACACATCAGTGCCGACCTTTATTCTTTCCAGATTCAGAAAGAGATTTCAAAAATGGCTGTCAAAGTTATGGAAATGTTCGACTCAATTACAAACACTCTCATCAACAGTAAAAATATTGAAGCCGAAAATGAAACAGTAAACCAGATTGAAAATTATATTGATGAGATGAGCGAAGCAATCACAGGGTTTCTGCAAAAATGTTCGCGCCTTCCTACAGCAAACTCAAAAGACCGCCAGCACTTTAGCCGCCTTATTCAGATTACCGACAATCTTGAAAACTTAAGTGATGAATGCAGTTCCATTATGCACACCATTGGAAAATTCTTCAGTGTTTATGACGAAACCGGCAAAGAAGTAAAGCCTAAACGTGCGAAAGAAATTTCCGACTATCTTGAAATGGTCCGCCTTTTCTATGAACAGATCTGTATTTATCTTTCAACAGGCATCTCTTCTGAAGAACGTATGCAGGCCGAAGTTATTGAACAGGAAATTGATAACAAGAAAAGAGAACTCCGCCGGCTTTCCCGTAAGCGCATAGAAAACGGCGGGGACGTGAAAGCCGAACTCAACTACATCGACCTTGTCCGCAAAATTGAAAAAGCCGGCGACTGTGTATTCGGCATTGTTCAGGTAAGCTAGAAAAAGAAACTATCCTATAAATACTTTTTCATTTCTTTGTCTTCAACTCCGGCGTAAAGTTCTACAAAACCTTTTGCCGGAGATGAATTAATTTTTGGAATAAGAACTTCTTCAATCTGGAAAAAGCCTACATCACTACTCATAAAAACTTCAATCTGGATTGGCTTTTCGCTGCCCTGGTGAATCTTTACTTTTTCAATAGAGTTTGCAGAATATTTGTGAATATCACCAACAGAAGGCACTTTATTCAGCTCCATTGGAATGCGGGCACGACCTTTTGTCATGTCGCAGCCGTCGGCTATAAGAATAAGGCCTGCTTCAATTGAATGAATGCGGCGGGTTCCCATGTGGCCAAGAATGCCTTCCATAGCCATGGAGCGGATTATAATTTTTCGACGCAAATTTCCCTGACCAGAAAGCGCCTGATTTAAAATCCTGTCAATAATGTTATAGGCGAGAATCCCAGAATACAGCTCGTGATCCTGGCGCCCGATTGTCATTCCAAAGTCGTGCATAAAACCTGCAATCATAACGGCACAAACGCTGTCCAGAAAACTACCTGCCTGTTCATTTTCCAAAGAAGTTTTAATTCCTGACTGATGCAAGATTTTCAGCATCTTAAGTGCGTTGCGGCAGACGGTCCTCATGTGAACAGGCCCGTGGTCGTTATAACCCAAGCGCACAATAGAAACATTATTTGCATAATCCTGAATTGCCTGAATTTCTTCATCGTCAATCAGAGCCTGAAGAATCTGCAGTGGCAGCTGGTCTTTATCTTCTGTAAGTTCAATTATTTCTTTTGTAAGCGTTACAAGTTTCTCGTTCACGCTGATTTCTTTTGGAGATTTCATATTTTAATTATACATCAGTTTGAAATTTTTTTGATGTTAACATTATTCACCAAAACAAATCCCCAGGGCTTTTGCCTGTTTTATGGTATCAGATTCAAAATCAACAAATTTTGTAATGCCTGCTACTTTGCTCAACTCCACTGGAACAATTTTGTCATTTTTCAATGCAACCATTACTCCGTACTTTTCCTTAAATATACATTCTGCTGCTGCGACACCTAAACGGCTGGCAAGTATTCTGTCCTGTGGGCAAGGTGTTCCACCTCTCTGCACATGCCCCGGAATTGAAACGCGCACATCTTTACCGCATATCATTCTTAATTGAGATGCAAGAGTAAAGGAAATAGATAGACTCCCCATCTTTGCTTTGTATTCTTTTTTTGAAAGAAGTGCATCCTGTTTTGTTTTTGCTCCTTCTGCAACGGCAACAATGGAATAATTTTTTCCGCTTAGTTCATTCCGTTTGATTTTTTCGGCAACAGCGATAATGTCAAATGGCATTTCTGGAATCAAAATAACATCAGCGCCACTTGCAATTCCTGCGTTCAAAGTCAGATGCCCTGTTTTATGTCCCATTATTTCAACTATGAAAATTCTAGAATGACTGGCAGCCGTAGTTTTTATTTTTTCAATAGTTTCTGCAGCCACTTCAAGAGCACTAGCGTAACCAAAAGTTAAATCTGTTTCTGCAATATCATTATCAATTGTCTTTGGAAGGCTTACAACATTCAGTCCATTTTCACTAAGCAGATTTGCAGTTTTTTGGGAACCATTTCCGCCAAGAACAACAAGACAATCCAATCCCATTTTTTTATAGTTTTTAATCATTGCTGGAATTTTCTCAACACCATTTTCGTCTGGTTCATTTATGTGCTTGAAGGGCATGCGGGAAGAACCAAGAATTGTTCCGCCTAAACAAAGAATATTTTCAAAATCATCTTTTGTAAGGCTTCTGCAGTTCCCGTTGATTAATCCTTCATAACCATTTTCAATTCCAATGATTTCCGTGTTTTTATTTTTTTCATACAAAGCCAGTGCAACACCGCGCATTGCTGCATTCAATGCCTGACAGTCACCACCACTGGTTAAAATTCCTACTCTTAATTTTTCTTTCATTATTTTACTCCGTTGTAATCAGTTATATTCTGAAATTTTTTTATAAGCTTCTTCGTAGAACAATTCCTGGGAATTCAGTTTTTCTTTTCCATCAGGACTAAGATTTCTGTCTACATATTCTCCGTTACTGCACTGAATTTTGCCTTTTTCATCATCTTTCATCACAGTATTAAAAATATGAAGGATTCTGAGTTTGATTTTTTCATCGTAAAGTGGAGATGCAACTTCCACACGACGGGTTGTGTTTCTGGTCATAAAATCAGCTGAAGCAATGTAGATTTTTTGAGTTTCAAAATCTTTCCCAAAAATATAGATTCTTGAATGCTCAAGAAAGCGACCAACAATACTTATAATTTCAATATTTTCTGTTGCTCCTGCCACATCTGGAATAAGACAGCAGATTCCGCGAACACAAAGCTGGATTTTAACTCCTGCCTTACTTGCCTCAACAAGTTTGTCTATAAGAACTTTGTCTGTAAGGGAATTGATTTTGATTCCAACATAACCGTTATTTCCAAGAGCAATCTGTTCATCAATCATCTGAATAATTCTGTTCTGAAGACAAAGAGGCGCTACAAGAAGATGTTCACTAGAATCAACTGGTTCACCTAAAAGAAGAGCCTTAAAAATATTTGCCGCATCGTTTCCAATTCCCTGATTTGCAGTAATAAGACTTAAGTCTGTATACATGGTGGAAGTTTTTTCGTTGTAATTGCCAGTTCCAATCTGTGTGATGTAAGAAAGGCTTCCGTTCACTTTTCTTGTAATGAGGCACAGCTTAGAATGAACTTTATAGTTTTCAAGTCCATAGATAATTTTACAGCCGGCATCTTCCAGTCTGTGGGACATTTCAATGTTATTTTCTTCATCAAAACGGGCGCGAAGCTCGACAACAACAACCACCTCTTTTCCGTTTTCTGCAGCTTCAATTAATGAATCTATGATTTTACTTTTTGCCGCAACTCGATACAAAGTCATTTTAATGGAAACAACATTTTTATCTTCAGCGGCCTCCTGTAAAAGATTTAAGAAAGGCTTCATGCTTTCAAACGGATAACTCAATAGAAGATCTGAAGACTCAATCTGCGGAATTATTTTTTTCTTTAGATTTATAAATGGAGAAGTTCTTGGCGAACGTGGCTTATAAAACAGTTCTTTTTTTTCCCGTAATAACTTCTGAAGTTCAAAAACAAATTTTAAATCCAGAGGAGTTTCAACATTTATCATGTGAAGTTCATTAATGCCAAGTATTTCTGAAATCTCTTTTTTTGCCTTGTCATTAATCACACGACTTAACTCAATGCGGATAGGACTCATTCGCTTACGCTGTTTTACAAGATGCTCCATCATGTTTCTGTAATCCAGGTCTTCATCCAGAACATCTTTTTCATCAATGTCAGCATTTCGGGTAATTCTGATAATTGATTTTTCTCCAACCGAATAGTGCTCAAAAAGTTTTGAAACAAAGTGAAGGATAAGCTCTTCGCAAAGCATAAATGTTCCAGGCTTTGAAGGAACAGCAATCAACCTTGGGAAAATAGTGTTAGTACAAGGGACAATTCCCATCTTGTTTTTTCCGTTTTTGTTTTTCAAAAGCACAACGGCATTCAGTTCTTTGTTGGCAAGAAATGGGAACGGCTGCTGTTTTCCAACAATGATAGGGCTCAAGTAAGGAGCAATATTTACATCAAAAAAATTTTCCAGCGCCTTTGCATCTGAATCTGTAAGCTTATTGAAATTTACAAGGTTCAGATTGTAGGCTTCCAGTTCTTTCATCAGATTTTCATAAATCACCGCTTTTTTGATTTCAAGTTTTTTTACTTTTTCAAGAATTGCTTCCACCTGTTCAAGGCTTGTCATTCCAGTTTTATTTTCCCGTTCTTCTTCGGTGCTGCTCATCTGTACCATCAGAGTTCCAACACGCACCATACAAAACTCATCCAGATTGGACTGATAAATAGAAGCAAAGGTTAAACGTTCTGCTAGCGGCACTTTCTGATTTCCGGCTTCATTCAAAACTCTTTCATTAAAATCAATCCACGAAAGCTCTCGGTTTGTATAATAATTCATCTTTTTTCTCCCATACACAAAATTAATTTTTAGCGTCGATTCCGGGTATTTCTTCCAGAAGATTTTTTTCTATAGGATTTGATTTCAAAGTGTCTGCAAGATTTACACAGCTGTTGCTCATGCGGTCAATGTTGTGAAGAATCTGATTGTAACTTGAAGTAAGCTTTGCGTTACATTTTCCTTTACATACGCGGTCAATGTGGCGTTTACGCATTTTTAATTCCAGATCAATTACATTTTCACGTATTTCTTTAAATTCTTTTTCATCAGTAGAAGTTCCGTCTGTAAGTGGTTTCATGATTTTTGAGAACATTGAATATAAAAATTCTGCTGAAATTTTCAGATCTTTAAGAGCATCTTTTGAGTAGTGAGTTTTATGATTTTTTGACTGCTGTTCCAGAACATTTTTACTGATTTCGCCGCTGAATTGTCCGATTCGCTCAATGTCACTCATTACATACAAAAGACCTGCCGCCTGATTAGCCTGTGCTTCAGTGAGAGTTCCCAGACTGAAAAGCTGACTCATAAAATCATTAATTTTCTGAGATATCTTTTGGATTAAAGCAGAATTAGTGATTATTTTTTCAAATAACTGGAAGTCAGATTTTTCTTCATCTTTATTTTTTTTGTTTGCATCTACGATAGATTTTAGTAATTCTTCCACAATTGAACTGCAGCGGATAATTTCTTTTGCTGTTACATGAAGGGCTGCTGCTGGCTGATTCAAATATTTTTTATCAAGGTAAAGAACATCTTCTGATTTTCTTGTATTTTCACCAGCCGAATCTGGAATTATTTTCATCACAATTTTTACCATGAGCCAGATTAAAGGTATCCATAACAATGTCATGGTAATATTAAAACAGGTGTGAGCATTTGCTATCTGGCGGGAAATTACTGCAACTTCATAACCTTTTGGAGATATAAACTGTATAAATTTTGCATAAAGTGGAACAAACCAGATGAAAATAAGACAACCGGAAATATTAAAAAGAGAATGTGCTATTGCAGTTCGCTTTGCATCCTTATTCTGTCCGATACTTGCAAGCAATGCTGTAATTGTAGTACCAATGTTATCACCAAGCAAAATTGGAATTGCACCGGCAAGACCTATTACACTGGAAACTCCGTCTGCTGCAACTTGGCTTGCAAAGTTCTGAAGGACTGCAATTGTTGCACTGGAACTTTGAACTACCAGCGTCATAAGAGTACCAGTCAAAACTCCAAGAACTGGAACATCACTTACTTTGGCAATCATGTTAGTAAAGAAAGCTGATTTTGCAAGAGGCTTCATAACACTGCTCATAGTTTCAATTCCAAGAAACAGAAGACCAAAAGCAAATAAAGTCTGTCCAACATATTTCCATTTTTGATTTTTAACTGCAAAAGAAATCAGGAATCCTACAAAAATGAAAAGATTAATATAGTTTGAAATCTTAAAAGCGATAATCTGTGCTGTAATTGTTGTACCAATATTTGCACCAAAGATAATAGAAATTGCCTGCGGAAGACTCATAAGTCCTGCACTTACAAAACCAATTGCCATAACAGTTGTAGCGCTGGAACTCTGGAGAACAGCAGTTGTTACGGCCCCAGCCAGTACTCCAAGAATTGGATTTTTTGTAAGAAGTGAAAGAATTTTTCTCATTCTTTCGCCGGCCGCTTTCTGAAGACTTTCACTCATCATATTCATTCCAAAAATGAATATTGCAAGTCCGCCAAAAAGCCCGAAAATGATTTTGACATTAGGATTCATAAAAATCTCCATAAAAGTTGATTTGAATCCTAATGTATTAGAAAGAAGTTAAAGACTTGTGAAGATTTGGTAAATTCTTTGTAAAAGAGCAGGTATGGCTTTTTCAAATTTTACGCCATACCAGTAAGTATCATCGCCAACTGTTGCTTTTATTGATTCCACCACAATATCACAAGCAATTGTGCCAGCTTCTATAAGCGATTTTCCCTGCAATAAGCTGCCAGCCACAACTGAGGCAAATACATCTCCAGTTCCATGAAAAGAAACAGGAATTTTTTCTGTAAAATAATACTCAAAGTTTGAACCGTCAGAAACTGCAATTCCCAGCATTTTCTGGTCAAAGCTCACACCTGTTAAAATTACATTTTTTGCTCCAAGTTCACGGAGTTTTTTTGCAATGTCTTCGATTTCTTCTTTCGTATAAGTCTCTTTGTATTCAATTCCCAACAACAGAGAGGCTTCTGTAAGATTTGGCATTATGACATCAGCTTTTCTGACAAGTTTTTTCATTTCCTGTGGAAAATCTGAATCAAAGCCTGCATACAATTTTCCGTTGTCGGCCATTACAGGATCAACAATTGTAATGGCATTTTTCCTGGATGTTTTTTCAATAATTTCAAGAATCAAAGGAATCTGAGCTTTTGAAACATAGCCGGTATAAAAAGCATCAAAATCAATCTTTTCCTTCAGCCACTGATTCATTATTGAAAGCATGTCCCCTGTCAAATCTCTAAAGGTCCAGCCTGAATAGCCGCTTGCAGTATGATTCGACAAAACGGAACTCGGCAAAACGGCACATTCAATTCCGCAGGCAGAAATAAGAGGTAATGCTACAGTTGTTGAACATTTCCCAACACAGGAAATATCTTGAATTGTCAGTAAGCGTTTTTCCATATTATTTTATCCTTGAACGATGGGATTATTGTTCAGGAGGAAAACAATAATCCCAAAAGTAATAATTAAAACTTTATAGAGTAAATAACATCATCTTCCGGATTGTCAGTTTCTGGAAGAATTTTCTGACAGAGTTTGTTATCTTTTTCTATAAGTGCAAAGTCGTTGTCGTTTGCTACACAGATTGTGTTGTCATTCAAAAGCCAGAGCCCTTCAAGCTTGTCGTGACCATAACCGATTTCTGCAGCCAAGTCTGTAATCAATTCTTTCTTTACAAAAGAGATTCCTTTCTCAAGAAGTTCAGACTGAGTACACTGTTCCAATGTTTTTCCTTCAATCAGCATACCGTTTTTTGCAGTCATGTCGCCGTTTACATCAGTAGCATCATTAAGAGTGATTTTGAAAAGATATTTGTGGGCTTCTTTTTCGCCTGCAAAATTTCCATCACGTTCAATTACAATAAATTCATCATTAGAAAGAGCCGTAATTCCGCAACAAGAATCTGTTTCTTTATTCTGCTGATATAAATACTGCCAGGTTTTACCAGTTGCAAGTTCAAACTTCACAATACGAATAAGCCGATTATTTACAACATCTTTTTTTGAAGGATTGTACAAAGTTGACTGCATGATTCCAATCAAATATTTTTCATCAGGAGTTTTTGTAAGTCCTTCCATTCCACGATTTGCACGGCGTGTGGCAAGAACTGCTGGAATTTTTCGACCATTTGTTGTCATTCCGAAAGGACTGATTCTTTCAAGTTCCTTTCCCTTTGCCGAAAAATGAACAATATGTGGACCATATTCATCAGAAATCCAGAAACTACCGTCTTTCATTGCAACAAGCCCTTCACTATCCAGACCGTATTCATCAAGCCCAAGAATATTTTCGTTCATATCATAGGCAATTTCGCCAGTTGCACCTTTACCTTCTGGATTTGGGAGTCCTGTAATTTTTTTTCCATCAGGAGATTTTAATCCTATAGTCTTAAGCAATTTCACAGACCCGTCTTTCTTAAATTGAAACAATCCGATTTCAGGATTAAATTCTGGCACCGGGAAAAGTTTTCCTTTGCCTTGTGCTCCTTTGTAGTCAATGTTTGGACCTCGGTCTGTTATTAAATAAAACTTTGAACTGTCTCCTGGAAAAGCACAAGCATCTGATCCAAATCCACCTTTACGAACTTCTACTCCATCTTTTGTTGTTTTTAATGTTTTGTAAGGAACTATTGATCCTTCTGCAAAAAGTGAAACTGTACAAATTGAAAAAAGCGCAACACTTGTAATTAAATTGATAATTTTTTTCATAAATATTCACCATATTATTTGGGGCGTTCCCGACTGCTTTCGCAGCCGGTCGGGCTATTCAGGGTTCCGGCTTTCGCCTTCATTCTTTCGTTCCGGTGGTTGTGGTGGTTGAGTCTGCCGAAACCACCACAACCACCGGAACGAAAGAACGCCTTCGGCGCCCTTACTATCCCTAACGCGTTTTTAGTCTTTAACAACCTTAGTAAGCTTTGCCATTTTCTTGTAAATTTCTGTGTTGTCGTAGAAACCTTTGAATTCTTCCTGACCAGCACCAAGAGCAAATACTGGAACTGGTAAACCTGTATGGCTGTTACTTGTCCAGCCAAGTCCAGATTTTGCGTTCAGTACATGTGTGATTGTAATTGTGAGAGGCTCGTAAGTTCCGTAAAGATCGTATTCCATCTGGTTACGGGATTTGTCACCACTAATTGTTTTTTCGTAAGCAGTTTTGATGCGACCCAGTTCGTAATCTGTAAGAACAAGCCCGCCGTTTTTATCTGATTCATCGAGGCCGTTGCTGCCTGGAAGTTTGAGACCAAAAAGTTTTTCTACATCAGCCATAACTGTTTCAAAACTTACACCGTTTTTCTTGTAAGCAGAAACATAATCTGAATCAAACTTTGCATAAGAAATTTTCTGTCCGTCCAGTGTACGGAAAAACAAGTTGTAATCTGTTCCTGCATAACCGATTGTAAGTCCCCCAGTTTCGTGGTCTGCTGTTACAAGAATGAGGGTTTCTTTTGGGTGTTTGTTGTAGAAAGCAATTGCTTCTTCTACGGCTTCGCTTAATGCAAGTGTATCTGCAATTGAAGAACGGGCATCATTTGCGTGGCAGGCCCAGTCAACTTTTCCGCCTTCTACCATCATGAAGAAACCTTTTTTATTATCAAGAACTTCAATTCCTTTACGAACATAATCACGGAGAGCCCATTCACCTTTTTTGCGGTCGTTGTCGTAACTCATGGAATCTGAATCCGCAAGAGTTTCTGCAATTACAAGAGCCTTGTCTCCATTTTTAAGTGCACCAGCAGATTTCTGGTCAAAGCAAACTTTGTAACCTGCATCTTTTGCCAGATCATAAATAGAAGTTTTATCCTTATTTTTGTCCTGTGGTTCCATCAGAGCACCACCGGCAAAATAATCAAAGTTCGATTCAACAAGTTCAAGACCGATCGGATAATTCGATTTGCGGCTTGCCTGGTGAGCATAAGTTGCGGCAGGAGTTGCGTGGTTCAGGTTTACTGTTGAAATTACACCAATCTTCCATTTTTTCTGATCGCGGAGCTGTTCTGCGATTGTGCGGTATTTAATCTTCTTTGTAATATCCACATTGATTGAAGATGAATGAGTCTTGTATCCAGTGAAGATTGATGTAGCTGTTGAAGCCGAATCTGGTGCAAATGATGTTGCATCGTATGTACTTGCTGAACCAGCTACAGGGAAATTGTAAAACCTTAATGCTTTCATTTCCGGTGAATCAGAAGGGTCCTCTGATTTCTTTACAACGTCAACAATGCCTGCAGCATCTTTACCTGTGTAGTAAGCAGCACTCTGAATCTGCGGGTAACTCATTCCGTCACCAACGAATACAAAAACATATTTTGGAGTCCCTTTTCCTGTAGGTGTTGCGGCAATTTTTGTTTCTGCGTGAAGTGCAGAAAGTCCAAGAAGTGCTAAAATAACTGCACTTGTAAATTTTGATTTTTTCATTTTATACCTCAAAAAGTTTTGTGGATTGCGTTAGCGCTGTGCAGGGCGCTGAAGGCGGCCACCGCAGGGCGTAGCCCGAGGAGGCTGAAGCGACAGCGGAACCCTGAACATAGCGACCCGAAGCAAAGCGCAGGGTAACGCCCTATTTTTTAATTTCTGCAATTGTACATTTCCAGCTGAATGGAACTGCAAGCTTTGTAACACCATTCTTATCAGCCGATACGCGAACACCAGTTGTAACACTTCCCATTTTGTTCTGGAGATTGTATGTAAGGTTTGGATAAACATCTGCTTTAAGTGCACTTTCGGAACCAAGAATTGTTGACACTTTTGCTTTTACACCTGCTGTAAGTGAATCATTTACTTTGTATGTCAGACGAACATTTGTCTGAAGTGGAATTGAATCGCCTTCAAGTCCGGAAATAACATCAGCACCGGCAAAAAAACCTGCCTCTTTTAAGTTGTAACCTGCTGTTACCATGAGTGCATTTTTTGCCGCTTTTGGAAGATAATCTGTATCTGTATCGTTATAAATGTAACCAGCGTTCAGTGTCAGGTTTTCAACCGCATTAAGTCCGGCAAAAACTCCGGCTGTAAACTGATTTCCTGTCACATTCTGAAAAGATCCTCCAAAGCTGACCAGATTTTTTACTGCAAAGTTGAATCCAAAATCCAGACCAAGCTTATCCTTGTTACTGAACGAACCGTCTGTACCTTTTACTCCGCCAGCAAGATTCATGGTAATATTTTTTTCATCTCCAAAAGCCCAGTTGCTTACAGCACCAAATCCGTTCTGAAGAAGTCTTG
The DNA here is from genome assembly GCA_016296205.1 of Treponema sp. GTDB lineage: Bacteria > Spirochaetota > Spirochaetia > Treponematales > Treponemataceae > Treponema_D. Next base: position 13,191 of record JAEDJS010000038.1, read on the forward strand.
CGTTTTTAGCGTAATCATCACTTGCTGCCATATAACCTGCATTTACAGGAACCTTTGTTGAAAAATCATTTCCTGCAATAATATTCAGCTGATCTACCGGCTTAAAACGGCCATATCCGCGAAGACGCATAGTGCTTTCTTTTCCATTAAGTTTTGTTGTTGCAACTTCCATTCTTACGCGTGCATCAAAATATTTATCGCTTGCGTCCATCTGGAGTCTGTCACTTACTCTTGTAGTATTTGTGAATCCATTTTTTAAATTTCCATCTTCATCTTTCTGTTTTTCAAAACTGAATAAATCAGAACCACCTGTACTGTCGCTGTCACCACCAAATGTGTTTACAATTTTAAGCGACTGCGCATTTATTGCGCTACAAACCATCATGCCTGCTATCATTGCAGTTACAATTTTTTTCATATAAAATCCTTGCCACTGAAAAAGATTTTGCAATCTGTATTTTTCCAAATTGCAGTTTTCTAATGGCAAGGCTAATATACAATGTGTGTATTAAATCTAAATTAAGAATGTGTTAAACCTATGTAAAATGGCGTAATTTAATTTCTAGTGTATAAAAAATATGAAAGGACACTTCAACTTAATTGTTTTCATAAAACAAATCGATGAAAAAGCCAGCGCCAAAGCCAAAGGCATTTTACTCTTATAGCAGATTTTAAAATTTCTTGTAGTCAGTTGTATGGCTACAATCATTCGGCTTGTGCTGGTCAACAAAATCACAACCTTCAGATCAAACTCTTCCCTGCTAACAAAATTTGTACCAACCATTACTGCAATGACTGCCGGCACTCTGCAATTTGTTGTGCTGTTTCTTTACAGAAATTTATTATAAGCAGACAAATCAAATCTATTGAAAATTATTTTGTCAGCACAGTTCCAGCAATCACGGCTGTAAGTGGTGCTGTCATAGCAAGCCCGAAGCTTCCGGCAATTGTGTTTATAATTTCTGCCGAAACTACGTTGTTATTTAGAATATTATAAAGTGGCGTACCCTGAGCCATAAAAGTCATAAGAAGAGCAATGCAGGTTCCCGAATATGCAAGAAGAAGTGTAGTTGTCATGGTTCCCATTGCTGCACGGGCAACTGCGAGCCCTGAGCGCACTGCTTCCTTCCGCGTTATTTCAAATCCCTTTCCTTTTGCACTTTTTACAACTTCGTTTACCGCACTGGTTATATCTACACTTAAATCCATTACTGAACCGCTGGCGCCAATAAAAACCGAAGCCATGAAAATCTGCGTCAGGTTTAAATCCTGAAACCCGGAATACAAAAGAGCTTCCGAGTTTTCCATTACCGCACCGTGAATGTGAAAAAATTTTGTGAACATAAATGAAAGAAATGCGGCAAACAAAATGCCAAGCATAGAGCCCGAAAACGAAGAGACCAGCCGCCTGTCAAAGCCGTAGACCAAAGCAAGAATCACAAAGGTCATTATTCCTACAACAAGAATTCCTGAAAGAACTGGATTCACTCCGTTCAGATACAAAGGTATAAGAATTTTCCACAGAACAAGAATGGTGATTATAAATGAAAAAACTGAACGAAGTCCCGTGGTCCCGGCAAAGGCAATCAGAAAAAGTGCGAAAGCAATTGCAAGAATCAGTTCTCCGTTCAGCCTGTAATAATCAATCAGATTTACGGAATAGAATTCCGTTCCAATTTCTCCATCGCCGTAATGAATGACAGCCTGCACTTTATCCCCAGCCTTGAAAAGTTTGTCCTGCGACAAAGAACCACCTAGCATATTCCAGCCTTCAAGTTCTTTTCCTTTGAATTTTCCGGAAAGAATCTTTACAACGCAAACCTGCTGCCCGCTTCTGATAAGGCCTGTATCAATAAGCCGTGAATTATCAGCTTCTTCAACTAGTGCCTTACATTTTTCTGCATCCCTGAACTGCAACGCACCTTCAAAACCTGTAGGAAGCAGCATTAAAACGCCTGAAATAAAAAGGCACGAAGCAAGAACTGTAAAATCTTTTTTTAGTCTCATTTCAAGTTACCAGTCATTGCAAAAATAACCCATTCTGCAATGTTTGTTGCGTGGTCTCCAATGCGTTCAAAATATTTTGCAATCAAAAGATAATCTGCAATCTGTTCACCACGCGAAACTTTATTTTGAATCTGAAGTACCAGCTCTTTTTTTATCTGATAGTACATGCCGTCAACCACATCGTCACTTGCAATAACTTTTTTTGCCATAACCACATCCCGGTTTATGTAAGCCCCGATACTTTCCTTAAGCATTTTCTGAATTGCAGTTCCCATTTCATTAAGCTGCGAGTTAATTGGTTTTCCAAGAACATCTTCGCCACTCCCGCTTATTTTGCACATACGTTTCAAAAGGTCAGCAACATCTCCGGCGTGGTCGCCGATACGTTCCATATCAGTAACCATTTTCAGTGCCGCAGTAATGAGTCGCAGGTCTGTTGCCATTGGCTGCTGCTGTAAAAGAAGTTTGATACAAAGCTGTTCGATTTCTTTTTCTTTTTCATCAATTGCATCGTCTGCTTTTATAATTGCATCTGCTGCATCTTCATCGTGCGCCATCAAAGCCAGGATAGAACTTTCAATGGCTACTTCAATCATCTTTCCCATGGTAATGATTGCCGAATTCAACTTTCTTAATTCTTCTTCGAATTTTTCACGCATAAAAACTCCTGTAGGGGGAAGTCTCCCCCTGCGCCCGCACTTTGTTGCGGGCTACCCCTTCTAGCGGGCTTCAAACGCCAGCCCGCAACGCCTGGCTTACACACCAAAAATAAACAAGTGGGGTCTGTCCCCCTTTGTTGTGTCCTTCTGTCGCAACAGGGGTCTGTCCCCTTTTATTCCACACCAAAAATAAACAAGTGGGGTCTGTCCCCTCTGTCACCTTACCCAAAACGACCGGTGATATAGTCTTCCGTCTTCTTGTTTTTTGGCATACTGAAAATCTGCTCTGTGTCGCCAGCTTCAATTATTTCTCCAAGCAAAAAGAAAACTGTTTTATCACTTATTCGCACCGCCTGCTGCATGTTGTGGGTAACAATTACGATTGTATATTTTTCTTTTAACTGCATTACACAGTCTTCAATTTTTGAAGTTGAAATCGGATCCAGTGCCGAAGTAGGTTCATCCATCAGAAGAACATCTGGCTGTACGGCTAAGGCACGGGCAATGCAAAGCCGCTGCTGCTGACCGCCGCTTAAAGCCAGTGCCGATTTTTTTAAATTGTCTTTGAACTCATCCCAGATGGCAGCGTTTCTCAAAGACTGCTCAACAATTTCATCAAGCTCTGCACGTTTCTTAATTCCGTGAGTTCGCGGACCGTAAGCAATGTTATCGTAAATGCTCATTGGGAAAGGATTCGGTTTCTGGAAAACCATTCCAACATTCTTTCGCAATAAATTAACATCAGTAGATTTATCTAGAATGTTCACATAGTTCCCGGGGCGTTGCGGGGTATCCCCGCTAGAAGGGGTGGCGAGCAACGCAGTGCGAGCCAGGGGAAGAGTCGCTTCGCTAACAAGTTTTGTTCCCGATTTATTTTTATCGGAAAACAAAACATCGCTTTCCCCTTCACTAAGAAAAATCTTCCCTGTAATTCTGCAGCCTTCAACCATATCGTTCATGCGATTCAGACTTTTCAGCAAAGTAGATTTTCCGCAACCACTTGGGCCAATAAATGCCGTAATCTGATTTTCTGGAATTTCAAGATTTATATTTTTGAGGGCATGAAAATCCCCGTAATACAAATCCAGATCTTTGATTTCAATTTTGTTCATAATCTGGATTTTAATTAATGAATGTTAGTTTTTGGAAAAGATTATGTAAAAAGTTTGTAAAATAAAAGTTCAGGCTAAAAGGCAAAAAGCTGCATGGTTCTACAACAAATATTCCCGGGCAAGCTGTTCAATTTGTTTTGTACTGATAGGACTTGCTTTTGTTTCGAAAGTTGTAATCAGATTTTTACCAGGAATGTATCCGTTCTTCTGATAGTTCTGAATTTTTGAAACTGCGTTCTGTGCATACTCCAGGTCGTCCATCATGCCAAAGTGTTCCCAGATAAACTCCTGGCGGGTGCGCAGATTAAGGCAATAAAAGTCCGGGTGCACAGTATAAATTTTCAGGCGTATGGGAAACTCGTAGCGATAAGGAATGCCAAGGCGTGTGAGCGTGTCTGCAATAATCACTTCGGATTTGGAGCGCACCCGTTCACCTTTCGAAGTGAACAAGGCTGTTGTTGCCTGCTCAAAGCTTTTGTGTTTATACTCTACAGAAAGCCAGCACTTTGCAAAATCTTTGTCGGAAAGTGTCACCGGAAAAAACAATTTTTTTCGCCCATTGTGAAGATTTTCATAAACCTGCTGCAGATTCAGTTTATTTGAAAGAAGATCATTGATTTTTGACAATTCCTTCTGGAGGTGCTGCAGGATTCTTTTGTTGTAGTCGGCACGGGCTAATTGTTCAGCTTCGTGAATATTATTTTTAGTAATGTAAGTACCCAAAGTGTCACTGTTCTCAGTTATTTTGTAATACTGGAAAGTGCCTTTGTTTGTTGATACGCGAAGTCTGCCCCTGGGAGCTTGGGAAATCTCTTTCTGTTTTTGTGAAATAAGCTGCGCAAGCTGATTTTTACGGACTAAAAGCTGGTTTTGATACTGTTCAGGTGGTAATTCTTCAATTTTTGACTGCATTTTTCTCTCCACTTTGTGCTGGTTTTATATAAAATACCACTAAAATTACCTAAGCGTGGTAATTTTAGTGGTATTTTTTTGCTATCTGCCACTGAAGCTGCCCCCGCAGCAGGAAAATTACATCTCATTTCAGCTCACAATTGCATTTTTAGTGGTAAATCCTTGTCTTCAAATGCCTGGCCGCCCCACTCAACTAGGAAAATTACCACTCAATTTACTCAAAAGTGCAATTTTAGTGGTAATTTCTTGTCTTCAAATGCCTGGGCGCCCCATTCACCTAGGGAAATTACCACTTATTTCACTCAAAACTACATTTTTAGTGGTAATTCCTTGCAATCTGCCACTGAAGCTGCCCCCACAGCAAGGGAAATTACCACTCAATTCACTCAAAACTGCATTTTTCTCTCCACTTTGTGCTGGTTTTATATAAAATACCACTAAAATTA
>JAEDJS010000094.1 GCA_016296205.1 Treponema sp.
TTTTACGTCCTTTTTAGGGTCTCCAAGGTGGCTCATAAGAACGAGAGAACGTGGGCCCTGTTCCAGGATGTATTTGATTGTTGGGAGAGCAGCCATGATACGAGTATCATCCTGTACAACTCCATCCTTCATTGGAACGTTGAAGTCAACACGCATAATGATGCGTTTGCCTTTAAGATCAACATCTTTTACTGTTTTGATCATTTTGTAACTCCTTATATTTAGAGCGTAAAAACGCCTTATTTACTTAGTAATATTTTACTGAAATTCAAAAGTGAATTCTACTTAAGAAAAAATCCTTAGCGTTTCAACTTTTTCAAAGCACCTTTCAATGCTTCTTTTGTCTTTTCCCCATCAGGTATTTTTGTTGTATCTACCCCGGCATTTTTCAAAGCCTCATTAACAGGTTCCGCATCCGGAACCTTAGCCGGATCAATTCCAGCATTCTTTAACGTTTCATTAACTGTTTCATTTATTTTTTCAGTAACAGCCTCATTTACTTTTTCGGTTACAGCATCAGAAATTGTTTCAGCGTCAGGAATCTTTGATAAATCGACCCCCGCATTTTTCAATGCATCATCTACCGCCTTAACAGCCGCATCTTTCAACTTTGCGGTCTGGATTGCTATGATTTCATTTTTCTTTGCTTCAAGCTGATTTCGAATATCATCCATATTTGCCTGCAGTTCTTTTATTTTTGCAGCAATTTCATTGAACTTTTTAATAGCATCTGCAGCAGCTCCGGTCTTTTCTGTCAGGAATTGAACTGCATCTTTTTTGGCCTGCGAAACAATTCCTGTAAGTTCCTTCTGCAAGGCATTTACAACAGGATCAGCCAGCTGATGAGTCAGTTTTTCAAGATTTTTTATTTCCATCTTAAGCTGGCCTTCACTATCCATTCCGATTCCAAAACAAAAAGTCAAAGTCTTGATTTCTGAAAGTGCATTATTAAAAACTCTTGAAACAATTGCCGGTTCAAACTCCATTCCTTTAATTTCAGAAATATCCATATCAAGGATGCCACCGACATCAAAAGCCCCTGTCTTTTCAGCATTAACCATTGCTGTAATATTTGACATAGAAGTAAAATTGAAAACTTCGGCATTTGCATAAATTGGGTAACCTTTTCCATTGTAATTTGCAACTACAAGAGGAACACCTGCATTTTTTCGGTTATCGATTATTGCATTTGCAGAATTCTCACGGCCTAAAATTTTAAAATCTATTTTAACTGATGTATCTTTATCAATTATATTCTGATCTGATGTTATATTTTTTATAATTCCTTTAAAAAGCAATTCCTGAGTGCCTTTTTCATATCCGGAAGCAAGAACTTCATCAACCAGAATTTTTGGAATCCTGTCTTTTCTATAGTAAACATTTCTTCCATCTAAACGCTGGCGTTTTGTTTTATCTTTATCGGATTTCTTCTTTTCAACCTTTGTTTTAGCTTTTGCACCAGCAGCAGCCTGTTTTGCAAAATCCAAAGCCTGTACAGCATATGGATAGTAAGCGCCAGTAATATCATAAAACATTGAATTAATGGCATCATTCATAACTTCATTAATTCCATCTTTACTAAAGAGGTGTCCAATTTCAGCAATTTTCTGATCAATCAGTTTCTTATCTGAATTAATTGCCGTCTGAATGTCTTTAGCAATCTGAATATATTTATCAGTATCCTTTTTAATATCTTCCCCGGTTCCCACAAAGCTGTCTTTTAGTGACTGCCCCTGAGTAATTGCAGTATTAACAGTTTCAAGAGCTGATTTAAGACTTGTCAAATCCTGAACGTTAGTCCAGTCAGCATTAATTACATTCTGAACACTTACAGTAAAATCTCTGATTTCCTGTTCCATTTTTGCCGGAACTGCCTGCCATTTAGAAACAGTATTTTGAACTTCCCCTTCAATTTCTTTGGCTAAAGCCGGAGATTCAAGCTTATCCTGAATTTCTTTTATCATAATATCAGGATTATAGGACGCAAACATATTTTTCAGTTTATCAGATGCGCCTTTTGCATAATTCGTTTTCTTTTCTTCTATTTTCTTTTTCTCAGGTTTTTCTTCTTTTTCTTTATTTATTTTCTCAACTATAAAACCTTCTTTTTCACGTTTTGAATCAAGAACAAATCCTTCAATTCCAATTTTTTCTGCATGAAATTTGCCACGAAGAAGATCTGTAAGATTAAAGTCCAGGGAGATTTTATCTATAGAAAAAAGATTGTATTCAGGTTTATTTTTATTAGTCTGCTGGATTCCAGAAAGTACAAGAGATGAATCAAAAATCTGCAAATCCACATTTTTAACATTTGCTTCGGCACCAAAAACACCCTGCATAGAAGAAACCACAGTCTTTCGTACAATCACATTTTTGAACATTGCAATAATAAGCCCTGCAGCAATCAAAAAGGAAACAGAAACCAGCAGAGGTAGAAGTTTTACAGCCCCTCTCTGTTTTTTGATTTGTTTCGAAACAAGTTTTAATCTTTTTACTGTATTCTGCTCAACTGGTTTGGTAAGATCAACAACATAAATATCGCGACCTTTTTCATCAGTCTGTTTTTCGTAAAGACCGCTTACAAGAGTTTTATCAGCATCAATATATATTTTTTTGAGAATCTTTCTTTCGAATTTTTTTGCCTTGTAATTCTTCCGGAAAATTTTAGGAAGTTTTTCGGCTTTTATTTTTTTAGGTGTCTTCTTCTTTGCCATATTCACTCCCTATTTTTCCAGTTCCTGAATTTTCTGAACAAGAGGAACTTTATAAAAAGCTGTCATTACTTTTGATTTTAAGAAAACCGGAGACACATAACGGCGCCATAACATAATTAAACCTTCAACAAGAAAGAACACAGGGATGTATGCAAGAAGTCCGCAGACTAAAGACCCCATTACTATAGTATTGTTAAATCTTGTAAATCCAACAAAAGGAATTTCCAAGAGATCTGCAAAAGTATTTTCCAAAGGCTCATAAGTAAGAATCATATAACCTATTTTATCAAAGAAGGGATCAAGACTCGGAGCAATAAATGCACCTAAAAGGATCATAATTCCGTAACAAGCCTTGTGAATTCGGACAAACATAAAGAAAACAAGAACTACATACCACAACAGATTATTTTTTGGCAGAAGTCCCAAAATCATTCCAATGCAAAAAGAATTTGCAATCTGACTTGCCTTTGAGTTCGAATTAAGAAATTTCAAAAGCTTTATTAGTTTTTTTAACATATTTCCCTCAAAGAAATTTTTAAATTATTTCGTAATTAAAGTGGTTTTCGAATCAAGACAAAGAAGTCCTTCAACAGGTTTCAGCACTTTCATAAAAAGGTCCTTTCCGTTAGAGAAAAGATGCGAAACCTGAGCAAAGCATTTAAGTTTATCAGAAGAAAGCTGTTCTGAAAGATTTTCTGCTTCATTTGTATAACTGAACCAGGCAGTAAGCCCTGCTTCTTTGACATATGCAAAAACACAATCCAGGTCGGCTTTTCCTGTTTTTTCCAGATCCAGACCATCAATAACAAGAGTTTTTACATTTATTCCGCCGTCTCTAAGGGCCTGAATGGTTTTTACAACTTTTGGAAGATTAAAAGTTTCCTGATTGAAATTCACA
>JAEDJS010000004.1 GCA_016296205.1 Treponema sp.
ATCATGACATCTGGATTCAGGATCTCCTGGTTGTGGAATGAGATTCCGGATCAAGCCCGGAATGACACTTCACTGGTCTCTTGGTTCTGTAAATTAAAAAAATTGCGGGGATTTTCTGGATTGGGGGTTCTGGGAGTTTTTTCCACTGGGCTACTGTGTGAGTGTGAATGTATTCTTCCGGGCAGGTGATTCCACAGGCAACGCAAACTTTTGTGTCTGGTTTTAATGTGGATAAAAGATCTGCAAACATTTTAAGATTTCTGTATGGAGCTTCTATAAATAGTTCTGTTTGATTTTCGTTGGCACTTCTTGTTTCTAAATCACGAATTTTTTTTATTCGTTCACCAGGTTTAACAGGCAAATATCCGTTAAAGGCAAAACTCTGTCCGTTAAAGCCACTGGACATTACTGCCATAATCATTGAAGACGGCCCAACTAATGGAACTACTTTTAAATTTTTATTGTGAGCCATTTCTACAACAGCAGCACCAGGATCTGCAACAGCAGGGCAACCAGCTTCAGAGATTACACCCATTGGCTTGCCTGCCAAAAGTGGATTCAAATAACCGCCGATAGTTTTTAAATCAGTGTGTTCATTCAACTCATAAAATTTTAAATCATCAATTTTAATGGACTTATCAACTTTTACCAGAAATCGGATTGCGGACTTTGTGTTCTCTACGATAAAGTGTTTGATTCCTAAAATAACTTCTGTGTTGTATGATGGCAAAACCTGATTGTAAGGTGTGTCGCCCAATGTTACTGGTATTAGATAAAGTGCTGGTTCCATAATTCAAATTTAATAGAAAAATAAAAGTTGAGCAATAGAGAAAAAATAAAAAATTACCAGCGGATTACAGTGATAAAATTGACATAAGAAAAAATCAATGCGATAATTAAAATATGAAGATAGAGGGTGTTACAAGTAAACAGGAATCATTTGAAATAAAAGTAAAAAATAAATCTATCACTATCTATAAAACTTTGTACAAATCAGCAGAAGAAATCAATTCTCCGGATAAGCAGAAAAGACTTTTTGCCAGCGTGAATTTAAGTTATTTGATCTGGCATACAATGAGTGAACTAAATGATCGTCTTACTTGCATGAACAATGACTTCTTCTTTTACGGATCTGCATTTGATTCAAACAGTTTTGGTGGTGAAATTGAGCCAGGAAAATTTGAAGTGGAAACCCCGTCTTTAAAAAATTTAATGACTCCAAATAAAAATATTCTTACGGGGCATTTTATTATTTATTTTCGATGGGGCTCAAAATATCTGGTAGTTGCCAGCACTGGAAATTTAAATACAAAAAATTCTGATTGTTTTGCACCAGTTGAATTTTTAGTGGACCGCAAAGAACGAATAATGAACTGCAATGTAAGTAGCGTTGGAAAAACCTGGGCAAAAAATGAAACAATTGCTGAACTTACATATTTTGCAGTTAACAATTATTTTGAATTAAAAGGTGCTGTAAGAGAAATTTTTGGTTCAACTCACAGTTTAAAAGAAAAGGAAGATCCTAAAGCAGTTTTTAAAACTTCTCCAATACGGTGGGAAACTGTAAGCGCAAGTCAAATCAACGGTATGCTCAAAGCAATTCCTGATGCAGAAAATTTTATTAGCAAAACTGTTCTTAAGAAAAACGCATCTCTTGTTTTTGAAATTAACGGAGGATGGGAACAAGGATTGGGCCAGTGGGAAGGGGATCGTCAGAGATTTCCAAAAGGGATGAAGGAAGTTGCGGATTCAATTCAAGAAAGTGGATTCATTCCAGGAATTTGGATTGCACCATTTGTAATTGACTGGTCTACTGATTTTTGTTTAATGCACAGAAATTGGGTTCTTCAAAATAAGCGCAAAAAACCGGTAAGTGCTGCAACTATTCCTGCATGGGAAAATATTCTTAATAATAATGGACTGCCGGGGAACTTTTACTGTCTTGATTTAAGTAATGAAGAAGTAATTGATTTTTTAAATTCTCTGATGAATCGAATAATCAATGAATGGGGATTCAGATATATAAAACTGGATTTGCTTTATGCTGGAATGATTGACGGTGAATTTAAAAATGGTGGAGCTGCATATCACTGGTATAAAAGAGCAGTTGAAGTTTTAACAATCCGCAAAACAAATAATAAAGGCGAAAAAATTTATTACGAAGGCGGTGGATTACCATTGGAAAATTCGTTTAAAGATTTGCCGGTAAGTAAAGTTGGGCCAAGTACAAAAGACAGCTGGAAACATGGAGCAAAGCATACACTTCAAAGCACTTTAGGACACAGCTTCTGGAATACAAGCATTTATTACAATCAACCTGGAACAATCAGTTTCCGTGGCAAGAATATTTATTTGAACGAAACAGAAAAAGAGTTGATTGCCCTTACAAATTTGCTTTTTGCCGACTATGTAGAAAATGCTGATAACCCAAAAAATTTTGAAGCCAGCAGCGAAGGAAAATTTGCAGAAAGAATCATCAAGATTGTAGAAAAACTTGAAGGCGAAGAATTTGCTGTGTTGAATAAAACAAGTGAAATTTATTATCTGTTTACAAAAAGCAAAAGGTTCTGTGGCTGTATAAATTTAAGTGATAAACCTGCGGGAATTTCAAAAGAAGAATTGTTAACTGTTGCCGGTATTGATCAGCCTGGATTTAAAGCTGTGGTTAATCATGCAGAAATCGATGAAAACGGTCGTTATAAATTTGCGCCTCATTCAATTTCGATTTTTGAAAAAAAGGCTTAAAATTCAATTTATCTCCAAAGACAACTAAATTTGTGTAAGAACTTCAAAAATATTAAAGTTTTTTTAGTAAAATTAAAGTCAATTAAGGTTAAATTCATTGTCTAAAAAAAACAAATTTACTATAATATAATAAATCTCGTAACCACTTTTGCGGAGGTATAATATGGCGGGAAAGCCAATTATTAGTGTAGAAAGATGCAAAGGTTGTGGACTATGTATTCGTTCATGCCCAAAAGCAATTCTTGAAATGTCTAAAACAACTAACAGTCAGGGTGTAAATTATCCTGTTTGTATTGATGAAAGTAAATGTATTGCATGTTCGTTCTGTGCCACAATGTGCCCGGATGTAGCAATCGAAATTGAAAAGGAATAAACTATGAGCAAAAAAATTCTTATTAAAGGAAACGAAGCTATCGGTGAAGCTGCAATCAGTGCTGGCTGCCGTTTTTACTTTGCATATCCAATTACTCCTCAGAATGAAATTCCGGCATATATGTCTAAGAGACTTCCACAGGTAGAAGGCACATTCCTCCAGGCCGAAAGTGAAATTGCCGCTATTAATATGGTTATGGGTGCATCAGCTGCTGGTGCCCGGGTAATGACTTCTTCATCTTCTCCTGGAATTTCTCTTAAGCAGGAAGGTATTTCTTATCTTGCTGGTGCTCAGCTTCCGGCAGTTATTGTAAACATGATGCGTGGTGGACCAGGTCTTGGAAACATTGCTGGTGCTCAGGGTGACTACTTCCAGGCAACTCGTGGTGGTGGTAATGGTGACTATCATGTTGTAGTTATGGCTCCAGGAACAGTTCAGGAATTAGCAGATTTTACTGTTAAGGCTTTTGACATTGCAGACAGATACCGCACGCCAGTTATGATTCTTGGTGATGGTTATCTTGGACAGATGGCAGAACCTTGTATTATTCCAGATCCAGTTAATCCTGAATCAAAAAAGGAATGGGCTCTTACTGGTAGAACAGAAGACAGAGAAAACAATATTATTGCTTCCCTCAAGCTTGGTAAAGACGATGCTTATCTTAACCGCCATGTTAAGAGTTTGTTCGAAAATTATGCTGAAATCCAGAAGAATGAAGTTCAGTATGAAAACTATATGTGTGATGATGCTGATGTAGTTCTTTGTGCTTACGGAACTGCTGCCCGTGTTTGTAAAAAAGCTGTAAAAGTTTTGCGTGAACAGGGTGTAAAAGCTGGTTTGTTCCGTCCAATTACTTTGTGGCCATTCCCGGAAGATCAGCTTGAACAGGCTTGTGCAAAAGCAAAGAAAGTTCTTACTGTAGAAATGAGCATGGGGCAGATGATTCAGGATGTTCGCATGTACTCTGGAAAGAAGAAAAGCGAAATTGATTTCTATGGTGAACCAGGTGGAGTAATTCCAAAGCTTGATGTTATCGTAGAAAAAGTTAAGAGTTATAACTAAGGATAGATTATGAGCAAAGTATATTCATTCCCAAAATCAATGAAAGACGTAAAGACTCACTACTGTGCAGGTTGTGGTCATGGAATCGTACATAAATTAATTGCCCAGGTTATGGACGAAATGGGACTCCAGGAAGATGTTCTTTTGGTTTGTCCTGTAGGTTGTGCTGTTTTTGCATACAACTATCTTAACGTAGACTCTTGTGAAGCCGCTCATGGCCGTGCTCCTGCAATTGCTACTGGTATGAAACGCGTTCATCCAGATAAACTTGTTATTAGTTATCAGGGTGATGGTGACCTTCTTGCTATTGGTACTGCCGAAACTGTTCACGCTGCTAACCGTGGAGAGAACATTACTGTTATTTTTATCAACAATGCAATTTACGGTATGACTGGTGGTCAGATGGCTCCAACATCTTTGATTGGTCAGGTAACTAAAACAACACCTTATGGACGCAAAGCAGAAGAAGTTGGTTATCCAATCCGTGCTGCAGAAATGCTTAACACTCTGGTAGAACCAAAATATATTGAACGCTGTGCAGTTTACGATGTAAAACATATCAACCAGACAAAGAAAGCAATTAAAAAAGCTCTTACTTATCAGAAAGAAGGAAAGGGATACAGTTTTGTAGAAATCCTTTCTATGTGTCCTACAAACTGGGGTGTAGATCCTGTTGTAGCAGCAGACTGGGTTAGAGATGCAATGGAACCATATTATCCTCTTGGGGTTTTGCGTGACATTCCAGAAGGAATTATTCCAGAAGCTGCTGCTCCTAAAGCTGGAACAATCAACGGTCTTAAGGAGGCAAATTAATGACAACTGAAATTATTTTTGCAGGTTTCGGTGGACAGGGTGTTATCCTTGCCGGAAAAATTCTTGCTCTTGCAGGAATGAGCGAAGACAAATATGTTAGCCATATTCCATCTTACGGTGCAGAAATGCGTGGTGGGACTGCTAACTGTTCTGTTATCGTTAGTGATGAAGAAGTTGCTTCTCCAGTAATTGAACATCCAGATGTTGTTGTTGCTCTTAACAAACCTTCAATGACAAAATTCGAAGGTCAGCTTAAAGAAGGCGGTCTTTTGATTTACAATTCATCTTTGATTGACGAAAAACCAACACGCACAGATATTAAAACATTGGCACTTCCAGCAAACGAAATTGCTGCAGCTACAAACAATGCCCGTGGTGCAAACATGGTTGTTCTTGGATGTCTTGCAAAAGTTATCCCAGGAATGATTAGCGGTGTTAAACCATTTGAATATGCTTTGGACGAAGCAATTTCTGCTCGTAATAAGAAATTCAATCCGATTAACATTGCTACAATTGAAGAAGCATTCAAAAAGGATTACGAAATCAAATAATCTGCGGCTATCTTTAGTTTAAGGTCCTGCAATCTGTTTTGCGGGGCCTGTTTTTTTTATTCAACTTGAAATATTCAACTTTTAACTTTAAAAATACTAAATTAAATTAACAAATACTAAAATTTTACTTGCAATAATCAGTGAAATTTACTATTATATAATCATAAATATTTGGAGGACTTAGGTTATTATGTCAGAAAAAAACAAAATCGGCGCTAAAGTAAAGACAATTCGTGAAAACCGCAAACTCAGCATTGAAGACGTTAGTGAAAGATCAAATTTATCTGTAGAAAGCATCACAAGCATCGAAAACGGTGAACTTATTCCGGGTCTAACTCCTCTAATTAAAATTGCCCGTGTTCTTGGTGTTCGTCTTGGAACTTTCATGGATGATCAGGAAAATCTTGGACCAGTTCTTGTTAAAAAAGCAAATGAAAAAGATCAGAACATTACTCGTTTTAGCGAAAGAGATAATGCAAAAAGTTCGGACCTTGATTTCTACACATTGGCTCAGAATAAAGCAGACCGCCACATGGATCCATTCGTAATTGATGTTTATCCAGACAGCGAAAAAGAAGTAAAACTTTCTACACACGAAGGTGAAGAATTTATTTACGTTCTTGAAGGAGAAATTGAAGTTAACTACGGTAAAGATAAATATGTTCTTAATGTTGGCGACAGTATTTATTATGATTCGATTGTTGCACACCACTTGCACTGCCACGGATCAGAAAAAGCAAAAATCCTTGCTGTAGTTTATACACCTGCTTGATTTTTAAGTTGAATTGAACATTTGCTGCACTTGACCATCCCACCCGGTCAGGTGCATTTTTTTTGTATGAAACAAATAATGAATTCTATTGTTTAAAATGTGAAAATAATTTAAAATTAAAAATATGGCAGAAAAGCAGAAAGCAGAACGTAACCGGACTCTTGTGGTAACAGAAAACGAAGCTCCGGAATTAGAAAAAAGCATTCTTGATTTTGATTCTCTTTACACAAAAAATAATGGGCAGCAGGTTGATGTAAATTCAATTTTGGACCAGACAATTAACGGTGACCTTTTGCAGACTCTTCCTCTTTTGCCAGATGAATTTGCGGATTTAATTATTATTGACCCACCGTATAATCTTACAAAAAATTTTGGTGGGAAAACGTTCAACGCAATGAAAGATTCCGAGTATGATGAATATCTTGCATCCTGGTTTCCTTTGGTTTGCAAAAAATTAAAGACAACTGGAAGCCTTTATTTGTGCGGCGACTGGAAATGTACTTCAAGTCTTCAGCGGGCATTGGAAAAGGAATTAACTGTTTTAAATAGAATTACCTGGCAGCGGGAAAAAGGCAGGGGAGCAAAGTCAAACTGGAAAAACGGAATGGAAGATATCTGGTTTGCTGTTGCGGATGAAAAAAATTATTTCTTTGATGTAGAAAGCGTAAAAATGCGCAGAAAAGTTATTGCTCCTTATAAAGTAAATGGGATTGCAAAAGATTGGGAAGAAACGGACGATGGAAATTTTCGGGACACTTATCCTTCAAATTTCTGGGACGATATTAGCATTCCATTCTGGTCAATGCCGGAAAATACAGATCATCCAACACAAAAACCGGAAAAACTTTATGCAAAACTTGTGCTTGCTTCTAGTAAACCAGGGGATGTAATTTTTGATCCATTTTTGGGGAGCGGAACAGCCAGTGTTGTTGCAAAAAAATTGGGTCGCCATTATTGCGGAGTTGAATTGAGTAAAGAGTATTGTCTGTTTGCAGCCAAAAGATTAAAAAATGCGGAAAAGGATAAAACTATTCAAGGTTACAGCCAGGGAATTTTCTGGGAAAGAAATTCACTAAATTTACAGGGAAAGAAAAAATGAAGAAATTTGCAGTAATGATTTTTATAATTTTTACACTGGGTATTTTTTGTGTTAATGCCCAGCATGTTCTTGAAGAAAAGGAGTTAAATTCAATTTGTGAATTTATGAATTATCGGATGGAGCTCACAAAATTACAACCTGAACAAGCACTGGCAAAAATCAACAGGGATTTTTCTAGGGAAATACAAATGAGTGAACAAGGCAAGTTGATTTTGAGCAGCCTTATAGAAATAGAAAAATATGTGTATGGAATAAAAATCAATCCAAATAATCAACAGTTAAAAAACAGAATTGTGGAACTTAGTTCACGACTGGAAATAAAAGCAAACGCAATGGAACCTTCAACTGTGGCCCCATGGCTTTATTGTGTTACTGCTGCAATGGATGCAACAAGCATGCAGTGTTTGAGTGTGGCAAAAAGTTTAAAGCGTGGATTGAATGTAAAAAAATGGTACCTTGCTGCAATTAAAAAAAATCCTGATATGACTTATTCTTTGATGAATATGGGTCAATGGTATTTTCATGCTCCGGCAATTAGTGGCGGAAGTAAGGAAAAAGCTTTGGATTTATGCAGAAAATCTTTGGAAAAAGCAAAAAATCCCGGCGAAAGATTTTATGCCAGCTGTGTATTGAGTCAGATATATTTTGCTCTGGGGAACAGACAGAAAAGTGCTGAATTTTTGCAGAATGCGGAACAACTGGCACCAGGGAGTTTAAACGTTTTGCTTCTTAAAACATTAAATGGAGCCGGTGTTTCCCAGTTTGAATATGACGCAGACAGAGAAAAATATCAGTATTTGTTAAAAAAATAAATTATTTATAATTTAAAAGCAGTTGATAATTTTGAGCAATAAAAAAACTAACTACTTTAGCAACATCTTTTTTGTTTACCTTATCTGGATTTTCAATGGAGTTTCGGAAGGAATAGATTAATCCATTGATAAAAAAATCCAGTGCAATGTAATAATTTTTATTTGTTTTAAGTGCCTCTGGAAGTGTTTTATCTTCAAGAACATAAACTGCAATAAGATCATGTAATTTTCTAATAAAAATTTCTGTTGTGTGAAGTGTAAGAAGTTTTTTATGTGTTTCCTGATTTTTATCAAGATAGTCACAGAATTTTTCCAGAATTGGAAGGGGTGCTTTTACGAAATTTATAAAGCTAAAACCATCCAATAATTTGTCAATTTCAATAATCAACTCTTCTGCAATTTCTTTTAAAACTTCTTCTGGTGCTTTGTAATGTGCGTAAAAAGTGCTTCTTGTAATTCCGGCTTTAAGAACAATGTCAGAGATAGAAATTTTTTCTGATGGTTTATTTTGAAGTAAAGTTGTGTAGGCGTCCCGGATAAATTGTCTTGAGCGCTTGGCACTTTTATATTCCGATTTTTTGTTTTCGTGACCTTTTTTGAATTCGTCTCTAAATTTTCTGATTTTTTCCAGTGTGTCCATACAATTCTCCGTAAAGTGTTTAAAATCTTAAAATTTTATTGACTTAAAACTTTTTTTATATTATATATGTTTTGTAATAAAATTTCTATACATTGTGTATAATTTCATTCGTTTTATTTGATTTTAGAGGAGTTGAAATGAATAAAAATAATGAATCAAATGAGGCAGAATCAACAAATGAAAATTCAACTGGTAAAAGAAAATTCAAAATAAATAAAAAACTTGGAATAATATTAGCATCAATTGGGGTTGTTGGAATTATTCTTTTGTGGGCAACTTTGATTGGTATTTTAAAAGGTTCGGGTAAAAAATATGTTGCTCCTCTTCCAAGCGTTGTTGTTCAAAAACCAGTTTTGGGAACTGTTACAGAAAGCATTACAATCAGCGGATATGTAGAAGCAAGGACAATGGTTCCTGTTGTACCATTTGTTAACGGAACTATTCTTAATTACAGTGCAAAAGCCGGTGAATTCGTAAAAAAAGATACAATTCTTGCAAAAATTGATGATGCTCCATACCGTCAGCAGTTTTTGCAGGCTCAGGCAGCATATCTTGGTTATAAAAGTAGTTTTGAACGTGTGGCAGGTTTGTATAAAAGCGGGGCAACAACTCAACAGAATTACGATACAATAAAAGCTCAATATGAAGCGGCAAAAGCTCAGTATGATTTGGCAAAATTGCAGATGG
Source organism: Treponema sp. (assembly GCA_016296205.1). Classification (GTDB taxonomy): domain Bacteria; phylum Spirochaetota; class Spirochaetia; order Treponematales; family Treponemataceae; genus Treponema_D. The sequence goes on from JAEDJS010000004.1 coordinate 9,555, forward strand.
ATTATACAGAAGTAAAAGCCAGTGTTGACGGTACAATTTTAGTTGCGGACATGGGAGTGGGTTCAATTGGAACAACAACTGCTCCGATAGCAATTCTTGCGGACTTAAACGACCTTGTTGTTCGCCTTAAAGTGCCAGAAAAATATTTTGATCTTTTCCAGCTCCAGAAAGATAAAATTGAAGTAACTGTAACCCGCCCGGGAATTGAAGGAATGTATGAAGATGCTGTTGCAGCGGCACAGGTAGAAACTATTGCTCCTTATGTAAATGCAGAAAGCAAGAATTTTGCTGTTGTATGCAGAATTTTAAATTCTGGAGAAAGATTCAGGCCGGGAATGTTTGTAAAAATTACTGCAGCTTATAATGTTCACAGTAATGTTTATGTTTTGCCGGTGACTACAAGAAAATTAGATGGTTCCTGCTATATTTTTAATGAGGAAGATTCAACTGTAAAATATTTGATGCTTGATAAAATAGTGGCAGATAATAATAATTTTTTAGTTGACCAGGAATATGCAGATACTTGGTTTGTAGTTGATGGTCAGAATACAGTTTTTGACGGCCAGAAAGTAAGGCTTGCAAAAGATGTGGAAGCTGAATTGTTTGGTAATCAAAATTTCCAAGAGGATTTAATTCAACAGGAAACTGAAGAAGATAAAGTTGAAGATAAAGTTGAATCAAAGGAAAGGGAACAGTGAAAATTTCTGAATTTTCTGTTAAGCATCCGGTAGTAATCACAATGTGTCTTATTGTGCTGGGTGTTTTTGGACTTTTTTCTCTTAAGGGTATGCCTTTGGAATTTATGACGGATATTTCCACTCCAACGGCAATTGTTTATACTATTTATCCTGGTGCAAGTGCTGAAGACGTTGAGCAGGATGTTACAAAAATTCTGGAAGATTCATTTGTTACGCTTCCAAATTTTAAAAAAGTAGAAAGTAATTCCAGTAACAGTGTAAGCTGGATTACTATTACTTATGCAGATGGCTGTGATCCTTATGACCAGCTGGAAGAATTGCGTAATAGAATTAACGGAATTGTGGAATTGCTGCCGGAAGGAATTCAGGGAAAACCTAGGGCTCTTGTTGGTGGTATTACAATGCTTCCGATTGTAAGCTTTACAGTAAGTGCTGGTCAGGATAGTGCTAAAATTACTGATTATATAAATAAAGAGCTTGTTCCAAAATTAACTCAGATTAAGGGAATTTCGGGAATTGAACTGGAAGGGGGCAAGGAACTGGAATTAAGTATTAGACTTAATACCGATGAACTTGTTTCTAAAGGAATAAGCGTTACAAAAATTTACCAGATTTTAAATTATGGAAATGTGAATTTACCATTGGGCAGTGTTGATCATGATAACCGGAGCATTCAAATTCGATATGCCGGCGGATTCAACTCTCTGGATGATATTAAAAATCTTCCGGTTGGTGTAGCAGACGGGAATAATATTATCAGGTTGAGTGACGTTGCAGAAGTTTATCTTGATTATCCAAAAGAAAGTTATAGTGTTACAGACGGGATAAATCCTATTACAATTGTTAGCATTACAAAACGTTCTGATGGCGATACAGTTCGCATTGTAAAAAAAGTAAAACAAATTCTTGAAGAAGAAACAAGGAATTCCAACGGCGCATTAAATTTTCATATTATGAGTGATGATTCAAGGCAGGTTATTGCCAGTGTAAAAACAGTTGTTGGTTCAGGAGTAATGGGAATTATTTTTGCAGTTCTTGTTATTCTTTTGTTCTTAGCAGACTGGCGTGCAACTTTAGTAATTGGTTTAAGTATTCCTCTGTGTATTTTGTTCAGCCTGATTGGGTTAAAACTTTTTGGCATAAGCCTTAACTTAATGAGTTTAAGCGGTCTTGTAATTTCTTTGGGAATGGTAGTTGATGGTTCAACTGTTATGCTGGACCAGATTTACAGATATTATAAGCTTCGGAACAAGGATGGTAAGACTGCATACACATTGAATCAATCGATTTATAAAGGATGGGATGAAGTTGCTGGAAGTATTCTTGCCAGTGTTGCAACAACAATGGTTGTATTCATTCCAATTGCTTTGTTAAAGGGATTAATCGGCGACATTTTGAGTCCAGTTGCAGTTACAATTGTTATGGCAATCGGATCAAGTTTTCTGGTTGCTGTAATTATTGTTCCATATTTATTAAAGTTGCTGCTTAGGGAAGAAGGTCCTAAGTTAAGGGACAAGCCAAGAAAATTTGATTTGATGATTGATAAAGTTGAGCAGGGTTACAAACGAATTTTGCAGTGGGCATTGGTTCATTCAAAAAGCGTAATATTTATTTCTGTTGGTCTGCTTTTATTTTCATTTGTTTTAATCAGAAGCCTTGGAGTTGCATTTATTCCTTCTACCGATACTGGTGATTTTTTTATTGCAGTTGATTTTCCAAAAGGAACTAAAATTGAGCAGACTAAAGAAAAAATGAAGACAGCAATGGATTTGCTCTACAAATATGTTCCAGAAATCGACAACTTGATTTTGTATACCGGAAAAAGTCAGGGGCGGGGAATAATTGCCAGCGATACACCGGGCAGTGCTTATGCTCACGTAATTCTTGTTCCTGTTAGCGAACGAAAGCGTGATATCCATGACATTATGCTTCAAATGCAGGAAATTTGGGCAGCGGTTTTGCCCGACAGTTATGTTTATGTAAAGAACGGCGGCTTTGATAATCTGGTTGGTTATGTTTCCGGCGGTGGTGGTTTTGGAATTACTCTTATAAGTGAAAATATGGAAGTTCTTTATAAAACTGCAAACGGCATCAAAGAATTTTTAAATAATGATCCTGATGTAATTGCGGCAGACATGGATACAAATTTTGACACAAGCACAATGGTAATCGACATGAGCCAGGAATATTTGAGTTCACTGGGATTAACAAGTTACGAAACTGGAATTACAAGTGCAATTCTTTTTAGAGGCATTGATGTAGGACGCTATAAAGAAGGTTCAAGTGGCAGCAGATATAATATCCGGCTCTTTAGTGATATTACTGATCAGGAAGTAACGATGGACAGTATTGCAAATGTTCATATTGTTACCGACCGTGGACAGGATGTTAGTTTTGCAAATCTTAGTGATGTTTATATAGAAAACAGTGTAAGTCAGATAAATCACAGTGACCGTGCTAAAACAATTACAGTAAGTGCAACTTTGGTAAGCGAAAATACAAGTGGTGTTGCTTCAAGGGTAAGAGATTATCTTTCAAAAAATCCACTGCCAAATGAAGTTAAAAGTAAAGCTGGTGGAATTATGAGTTTGATTGGTGATATGGCCGCTCCAATGATTACTGCTATGCTTATTGCTATTTTTCTAGTTTATACAGTTATGGTTATTCAGTTTGAACGGTTCAGGCAGCCTTTTATTATTCTGCTTACAATTCCATTCTGTCTGATAGGCGTAATTCTTGGTCTGATGCTTTTTGGTTCAACTTTGAATTTGATTTCACTTTTGGGATTAATTTCATTAAGCGGTGTTGTTGTTAATAACGGAATTATTCTTGTTGATTATGTTAATCATATTCGTGTTGAGCGGCGACAGAAGCTTGCGGAAAAAAATGGAAAAGTAAACCGGGATGGCGAATTTGAAATTGAATTGACTGATGACCAGGAAACCGAGCTTTTAAAAGAATGCGTAACAGATGGTTCTGCCAGTCGAATTAAACCGATTTTGATTACAACTCTTACAACTTTGCTTGGAGATATTCCAATGGCTTTAAGTAAAGGTGAAGGTGCAGAAATTTATGCTCCAATGGGCCAGGCAATCGTTGGAGGTATGATAACTTCTACGTTGATAACTTTAATTTTAATTCCAACTTTGTATTATATGACAGAAAAAAGGAAGTGTAAGAAAAAACCGCTAAAATAGCGGGGCTTTATCTAAAGTTTGCGTTGCAAACATATTATTGAATAGGAGAAAAAAAATGAAAAAATTTTCCAGATTGATTCCTTCACTGATTCTGGTATCCTCACTTATTTTGAATTCATGTTATTCAGTTTTTAGCGGCGGAATTGGTGGACGTGTAGTTGATGCCGAAAGTGAATCTGTTCCAAAAAATGGAATTCCTGATGTAGATATTTATGTTTATACAAATGAAAAACTTAGGGATGAAGATTTTAATAATTGGGACGGAAATAAATTTTCCCCTTCAGAAAAAAATTATTTTGGTCACACGATTACTGGTAATGACGGGTATTTTTCATTGAGCAAAATTTTGTGGAAAAGCTATGCAAGCGATTTTGGAAGAGATGCAGATGTTGGAAAAATTTATCTGATTTTTTATCATTACAATTATGGGCTTACAAAAGGAAGCACGTTTGTAGTAAGTGATTCCTCAAGTGATACTGTTTATCAGGAATTGCTGGCAGTAAGAAAAAATACTTTTGTTACACTCAACTTTATTGATGTTTCAACTGATAATCCAACTGACGAAAGTGTTTTTGTGCAGATACTTGTTCCTGAATCAACTGAATCAAATCCAACTGCTTTACCAAAAAAATTATCTGGAACTGTAACTGGAAGCGGAACATTTAAAATAAGTTATCCTCGGTATCAAAGTGAGCAGGACAAAGAAAATCAGTTAGAAAGTTCACCAGAAATTTCTATTTCTTATTCACAAAATGTGGAAGAAAATGAAGTTACATGGAAAGCCTGTTACAACTGTGAAAATGATGATAAAAATTATGCGTTTATGGAACAACCCTCTGTAACAAAAAAAATCAGCGGCGATAATTTTACTCTCCGTCTTTATGGCAAGCGCACAAAAATTGCAATGCCTGTAATAAATGGTCAGTACAATAATTCTGGTGATTCAAAAGATGATGGCGTGCAGATATTTTTGAAGGGAAAAGTTAATTCTTCTGCAACTGAATATCTTCTGGATTTTGGAGTTACTTCCACAACTGCAAATACTGTTGGTACCAGTGGAGTTCAAACTCATGGAAATTTTACAAATCTTGGTGCCGGATATTTCTGGAAGGATTTGGATTATACAGAAAGATACAGTTCAAAAAATGTTGCAGTTTTTGTAGCGGATAGTTTAACTCCAGCAAAAGAAATGGTTTTGCGAAGTGATGTTTTAAATTATACAGTTCAGTTTTAATCAGTTTTAAAATGAAGAAAAAATTTTATTTAGTTGCAGGTTTGATTTTCTCATTTTTTGTTTTGAATCAAAATATTTTTGCTCAGGAAAAATTTGATGGCAGCGAAGATACTTTTACTCTAACAAAATTACGTCAATGTTTAACACAAAATAATCCGGAAATCAGGCTTGCTCAGGAAGAATTAACAAGAAGTCTGCTTGATGTAAAAGATGCTAAGTCAAGCTTTGGTCCTAAGATTGAATTTCAGGCCAGTGGAACTTTTCTTGCAAATCCCCCAATAGATTCAATTGTGCTTAACGTTGATGATGTAATTAACTCAATGGACTGGCAGGGAGTGGGCCCGGTTTCTACAGGTCAATATATTACTCTTTATGACGGAATGGAAAACACTCTTTACAATATTGGATTTACTTTGCAGCAACCAGTTTTTACATGGGGGAAAATTTCTACAGCCTATGGAATATATAAAGAAGTTGTTTCTATTAAAGAATTGCAGTTAAAAAATATTACTAAGAAACTTCTTACAGAATTGGAAACTCGTTTGATCAGTTTGTGTTACATTCAGCAGATTCAGAATGTTCTGGAGGAAGAAACAGTTTTTGCCAATCGTTTAGTTCAATATAGTGAAGATGCAGAAAAAAATGGGATGCTTTTAAAACAGGATGTTCTGGAAGCAAGAATAAAATCAAAGGAACTTGATATTGCTATTAAAGAATTGGAAAAGCAGAAAGAAAGTCAGTTGATTGAACTTGAACGGATGACTGGTTTGCAGATTGAAGCAGAAAAAATTGATTATGAAATTAACGAAGAATTGTTCACCCAGGTTCTTGCAAAAGATAGAAATCAAATTCTTGAAAATGCGTTAAACGGTAATCAGACAAGCATTCAGATTCTTGTGCTTTTAAAAAATATTTCTGAGCGTACTCAAAAAATTGCAGAAAATTCAGTTTACTGGAAACCGGATTTTGCAGTGGAGATGAGTGCAAATTATGCGGGTTCAAGATTCCCTCTTCTGGAACCAAACTGGCGACGTAAAGATGATTACTCTCTGAATATTTCTGTGGGATTGAAAACTACTGTCTGGGATGGCGGAAAAAAATTGAATGAAGTAAACCGAAAAATCAGTGAGACAAAAACCAGCAGTATAAATATTGATGATGCCCGTGCAAAAATCAAGCACACTTTGGATGAGCAGTGGAACACAGTTGATGTCTGTATTTTAAAAAGCGAATATCTTGATTTAAAAATTCAGACAAGTGAATCAAAAATTGCCCAGAAAGAAACATTGTTCCAAAGTGGTTACGCCTCTGAAGCCGATGTATTGAATGCAAAAATAGAAAAGTGCAATCAGCAGGTAGAAAAACTGCAGCTGGATTTAAAGAAAGCCGCCGCAATAATGACAGTAAATTTTTTGTGTGAATAAATTACAATTAAAGAAAGTAAAAAAATGGAAATATCATCCTGCACTCCCGGTTGCAGAAAGAGATTCCGGATCAGGTCCGGAATGACAGTGTGGGGTCCGGAATGACGCTCCACCGCTCTCTTGGTTGCAGAAAGAGATTCCGGATCAAGTCCGGAATGACAGTGTGGGGGTTCGGAATGACGCTCCACCGCTTTACAGGGAAATTGATTCGTCTATTCCCATCATGATGTTCATACATTGAACGGCGGCACCGCTGGCACCTTTTCCTAGGTTATCAAACTGTGAAGTAAGAATAACTCTGTCGTCATTGCCAGTTATGTAGATGCGCATGTTGTTTGTTCCGCTTAATGTGTTGGCTGGAATAAACGGTGTTTCAAGAATTCCTTCACCCTGGAATGGCATAACTTTTACAAAATGGCTATCTGCATAATGTTCTTCAAACATACTGTGAATATCTTTTGCAGAAACCTTTTTAGAAAGCAGTCTTGTAAAAATTGGAATTGTAACAGTCATTCCGCTAAAATAGTCGCACACATAAGGATCAAAAACCGGTTCAAAATCAAGCATGCTCACTTTCTTCATTTCTGGCAGGTGTTTATGTCCCTGAGTGAGTGCGTACATTCTTGGGCTTTCAAATTCAACTGGTTTTTCTGAACTCTCGTAAACTGCAATTGCTTTTTTACCGGCACCACTGTAACCGCTTACTGCATGGCAAACAACTGGATAATCAGCATTCATAAAACCACTTTTGCGCATTGGGTAACACAATGAGTTAAAACCGCTGGCATAACATCCAGGAACAGCAACTCTGTCGGAGCTCTGAATTTTGCTGCGGAATTCTTTTGAAAGTTCTGGGAAACCGTATGCCCAGTCTGGATTTGTTCTGTGAGCAGTTGAAGCGTCAATAATCTTTGTGTTTGGATTTGTGCATAATTGGGCACTTTCAATTGCAGCAGCGTCTGGCAGACAAAGGAAAGTAAAATCAGAAGCATTAATGCATTTCTGTTTTTCGGCTGGATCCTTTCGCTTTTCGTCATCAATTGTAATTATTTGAATATCATTTCTTTTGGCAAAACGTTCAAAAATTTTTAAACCTGTTGTGCCTTCTTTTCCATCAATAAAAACATTGTACATAAATAATATAATAGTGAGAATTTGGTTGAATAGCAACTATTTTTGAGTTATATTGATTAATAGAAGATTTTAAGAATAATTGGAGAAATTATGAAAAAAAGAATTTTAACTTTCATCTCCCTGGCAATTCTTATAAGTGCTTTTGTGGGTTGTGAATCAAAATCAAAGGAGAACAGTGTGACTTACAGCAAATTTGAAAGTCCCGATGGTTTTCGTGTTTTAAATGTTTTTCCAGAGGATGAACTTCCTGCTGCAGTAAAATATCCGCAGATTCAAATTCAATTTAGTGAACCTGTTGTGGCACTGCAGAAATTGGGAACTCCAATGGATAAAGTTGATTTTGTTTCTATCCAGCCGGAAATTAAAGGAATTTACAGATGGTATGGAACAAGTCTCCTTAGTTTTGAAGCCGATTCAGAAGTTATTCCTCTTAAAGAATATAAAATTACAATTGACCCAAATTTAGTTTCAGTTACTGGCAATAAGTTGAAGGGTCAGAATATTTTTTCATTCTATTCTGAATCTCTTAAACTCATAAATGTTGTGGCAGGATATGAGGAAGTAAATAAAGGTGAATTTGTTGATCAGAATGATTTGCCTGCAGAAATGGCCAGAGATATTGCAGTTTATTTTAATGCAAATGTGAATGCCAGATATATCGAAAAATCAATTTCTGTTTATGAAGAAAAAACTGCTCTTGGATATAAGTTGGAACAGCTTTCGCCAAATTCTGTTAGAATCAAATTGAATGAAGCCCCAAAAAATGATAAAGACATTACTGTTGTTGTTAAAGAAAATGCATTGGCAGATGAAGGAGCAATTCCAACCGCAGAAGAACAGTCTTCAACATTCCATACTCTCCGCCAGTTTATTGTGGATAATTTTGAAGAAAACGCCCGATGGTATGTGGAAGCAAAATGTAAAAATCCTATAATGTTCCGCTTTAATCATCAGCTTAAAATGGGAACAGAAGAAGAAATTGCAAAACAAATTACAACAGAACCACCTATGGAAATTACTCCAGACAATTTGATTGTAAATGGAAAAACATTAACTGTTCATTCTCTGCCTGTTTCTTATGGAATGAAATACCAGATTACGTTGAGTTCGAGAATTAAGGATGCTTATGGATTCAATTTAAAAGAAGAATCTTTCCAGGTAGAAGTTCCAGAGGCAAACAGTTTTGCATATTTTAAAGATTATGGATTTAAAATGCTGGAGGCTGGATTTGATCCAAAAATTGCTTTCCAGTTCCAGAATATTAATTCAGATAAATCATATTATTCAATAAATGATGCAAACGGTGGCCAGAATTTTGTTACAGATATGGCAGACCGGAATTTTGAATTGAACACTCCATATCTTGAAGGTGTTGATTTAAGACCTGTTCTTTCCGAAACAGACAATGGCTGGTTAGGAGCTGCATTTTTTGATTCAAAAATTTCTTATAACCGTTCATATAAAGACTGGCGCACTGGTGAAAAAATTGTAGAAGAAGATACTGTTGATAACCAACAGTTGATTCAAGTTACAAATCTTGGTGTTACAGTCCGCTACGGATATAATAAAATTGCTGTACTTGTTACAAGTCTTAAAACAGGACTTCCAGTTGAAGGTGCAGAAGTAAATGCATATATGCTAAATTATAATATTCCAAAGAGCAGTTTCTTTAAATATATAAAACCGGCAAATAGAATTACAGGCCCTATTAAAACAGACAAAGACGGTTTTGCAATTCTTGAAGTTCCGGCGGATACTTTTGATATAATGGAACGAGTAAACCGGCAGCTTTGGATTGAAGCAAAAACAGATGTAGATTGTGCAATCTTCCAGCCAGACCTGCAGAATATGTGGCGTTTTGATATTGCAACAGGTTATCCGTCTCGTCCGGAAAAAGACGTTATGGTAACATTTATGTTCACCGATCGTGGTCTTTACAAACCAGGGGAAACATTAACATTCCGTGTAATCGACAGAAATTTAAATAAAGGCGAATATAAACCTTATGTTGGTAAAGCAACAATAGAAATGACAAACGGTTCATGGAATCCTGTTGTTTATCATACTTACGAAACAGAAACTACAGAAAACGGAACAACTTGGGGCAATATTAAAATTCCTCAGGATATGAAACCGGGAAATTATTCTCTTAAATATTCACGCCTGGAAAATGGAAGAAAAACAGCTGAACAAATTAATTTCCAGGTTGAATTTTTCCAGCGTCTTAGATTTGAAGCAAATGCAACTATTCCCCAGATTACTTATTACAGCGGCGACACTTTGAATGGTGAGATTTCTGCAAATTATCTTGGTGGTGGAAGCATGGGTGGAGCAGGCCATGAAGCTTTCTGGTCCAGAGAACCAATGGGATTTTATGCAACAGATCCAAAATATGAAGATATGACATTTGGACCGCTGCAGGCTTATGATGGCAGAACTTCTCTTGAAAATTCAGAAGGTGTTCTTGATGCCGATGGAAAATCAACTACGTCTCAAAAAACTGGCGGCGAAAAGTTAAAAGGAATTCCTTACAGATATAAACTTCAGGCCAGCGTAACAGATGCCGGAAATCAGATGGTTTCTACAAATGCATACGCTACAGTTCATCCTGCAAAATTCTATGTTGGTATTGGAAACATAAAAGGTCTTAAAGGATTCCCAAAGAAAGGCGATACTTTAAAATTCGATTATGCATGTGTTACTCCAGCCAGTGAACAGGCTCTTGCAAGTGATTTGCCAAATAACCGCAAGTTAAAAATTGAACTTACCCGTGAAGACTGGAAACAGGTTCAGCAGATTGGATGGAATGGCCAGATTAATACTCGCTACGAAAGAGAAATGATTACAGAAGTTGAAAAAACAATTGATCTTTCTGTAACTGGCGGAGAAATTTCTGTTGTTCCTCCAAAAGGTGGTGCTTATATTCTTCGTGCAAGTACATTCGATTCAAAACACAACGAAGTAATTACAGAAAAACGATTCTATGTTACAAGCTCCGACTGGTATTCCTTTAACAGATATGATGCAGAAGAAATTACTCTTACTCCAAACAAGTCAGAATATTCCGTTGGCGAAAAAGCATTTATTATGATGCAGAGCCAGTTGCCGGAAGGAAGATATCTTATTACAGTTGAACGGGAAGGTCTTGTAAGTGAGGAAGTCCGTGTTATTAAAGAACCAACAAGTGTTATTGAAATAGACGTAACAGAAGAAATGGTTCCTGTAATGTATGTTTCTGTTTCCGGTTATTCAAAACGTAATGGTGAACCTGCCGCCGATTTTGATACCCCTGATATTAATAAACCTAAATCATATTTTGGTGTAACAGCAATTAATGTTAATACAGCTGTAAAGAGATTCGACATTAAAATAGAAAAAAGTAAACCAAGTTATAAACCTGGTGAAGAAGCAGAAATTACGATTACTGCAACAAAAGATGGTAAGCCTGTAGAAAATGCAGAAGTAACTTTGATGGCAGTTGATCGTGGAGTTATTGATTTAATCGACTATCATGTTCCTGATCCAATTGAACAGTTCTATTCAAAGTGGCTCTTTGGTGATTGTTGCCGTGGTGGAGATAACCGTTCAATTCTTATTGATCCAGTAAATTATGAAATTAAGAATTTGATGGGCGGTGACAGTGATTTGGAGCTTTCTAAATCTATTGCCCCAAATGACAGCAAAATGGAAGAGCGTAAAAACTTTGATCCAACAGCTGTATTTGTTCCTTCAATTGCAACTGATTCAAATGGTAAAGCTACAATTAAATTTGTTTTACCAGATACTCTTACTGCTTACCGCGTAACTGCCGTTGGTGTTGACGCAAATAATTTTGCTCTTCAGGAATCTCAAATTGATGTTGCAAACGAAATCAGTGTTCGGGAAGTATTGCCAAGACTTTTGCGCATTGGAGATAAGGGAGAAACTGGCGTTACAATTACAAATCTTTCTCCAAAGGATCAGACTGTTTCTATTACTCTTGAAGTTGAACCAGGTGTAAATTATAAACAGAACGAAGACGAAGTGCAAAAAATTCCGGGGCTTGTTTCTGTAAAAGGTGAATCAACAAAGTCGATTACAGTTCCAAGTAATTCTACAGGCTCATTAATGTTCAATATTAATGGCGAAAAATCGGGATGGAGTACTCTTAAATTTACTGTTAATAGTGAAATTGTAAACGAAAAAATTCTTCAGTGTCTGGAAGTTCAGGATGCATTTGTCTGGGAAACAGTGGCAACAACTGGCATCATAAAAAATTCCGAAGAAAAAGAATCGTCTGTAATAGAAAAAATTATTATTCCAAAGCTTGAAGGCTCAGAAACTGGTGACCTGGATATTAAAATTGAATCAAACTGTTTGGGAACTTTATCAGAATCCGTAAACTATGTATTCAGATATCCTTATGGTTGTTTTGAACAGAAATCATCACGCATTATTCCACTGGCTGCATTCAAAGATTATATAAAGATTTTTGGAATTGAAAGAGAAATGGTAAATCCTTCTGCCGTTGTTAAAAAAGAACTTGCCTTTATGGGAAAATATCAGCATAAGGATGGTGGTTTCCCTTATTGGAAAGAAAACAATCATAGTTCGCTGTTTCCGTCAATTGCAGTTGGAGAAGCTCTGGTTATTGCAAAAGAAAATGGTTGTTACAAGAAAGATTCAATCAACGAGGCTGCTCTGGGTTCTTATCTTCTTGGGGAAGCACAGAACATTGTAAACAAGAAGTCAATAAATTGTTATCTCTCTGCTTATTCTTATTATGTTGCACAGAGATTGGGAAAAGATGTTCCAAAGGATTATCTTGATGAGTTGATGGAAAATGATTATTGCGATATTAATACAATGGCTTTGGTTGGTCTTACTCACTGGTATAAAGGAAATGAAAAATCAGCCCAGGAAGTTGCTCAGAAAATCCGCCGTTATATTAAACTAACTACAAGGGGAGTTGATTTAACAAGTGCAGCAAGAAATCAATATGTATTCTTCTTAAATGCACGAAGTTCGGATCTTGCACTTCTTTTGAAGTTGTATTCATTAACAGGGGACCTTGATTTGTGTTCAAGAATTGTTTATGAACTGTTGCGTATTCAGAGTGCTAATCACGGGCGATTTGGTTCAACTGCAGTTGTTGGGCAGGTACTTGCATCAATTGATGTGTTCCTTAAATCATTTGATTTTAAAGCAACTGATTTTGACGCAATTGCAACTCTTGGTGCAAAAGAAGTATTGAGAGGAAAATTTAAAGGAATTAACAAAGATGTGGCAGAAGTAAAATTAGGATTTAAAGAAAGTCCAGTTAAAGAAATGGGAACAGAAAAAGAAATTCCACTTGAAATAAAAAAGGATGGAAACGGAAATTTGTTCTACACTGCTTCAATGCATTATACACTTCCAATTGAACAACAGAATTCAAGAGATGAAGGTTTTAGTGTTTATGCAGAAATCTTCAATGTAAAAACTGGTCAGAGAGTAAATCCTGGTAAACTTGTTGCTGGTGAAATTTATCGTGAAAAGCTTTATATCACAACAACAAAGGATAGAGAATACGTTGCTCTGCGTGCTCCAATTCCGGCCGGCTGTGAAGTAATGAATGCTGCATTTACTACAACTGGTGAATTTGAAAAAACAGAAGAATATCAAAGTGAGGATTATAATTTCTTTGACAGCTGGTATTATAATGGACTAAGTCATCAGGAAATTTATGATGCAGAAGTTCAGTATTTCTGGGATTTCTTTAGAAAGGGTTCACAGCAGGTAGAATTCTTATTTAGAGCGGTGCGCAAAGGAGATTATGTTAATCCGTCTGCAAAAGCTGAATGTATGTATCAGGAAGAAATATTTGGTCGTACACAGGCAGAAAAGTGGACGATTGAATGAAATCTGCTAAGTGTGAAACTGTTTGGAGTAAACTAAAAAAGTGGTTTGCTCTAAACAGTTCCAAATCTGTTTTTAAAATTGTTTTTATAATTCTGGCAATTCTCATTTTAATCAGTATTATTAAACTGGTTATTCTGATAGTTCCAAATTCAACAGTAAATCAGTTTATTAACAAACCCAACAGTACTCGGTTTTATGATCGCAATGGAGAGCTTTTGTATGTTCTTCCTTTGGATGAAGGTTTGCGCCGTGAGTTTGTTCCGTTAAAGGAAATACCAAAAAGCGTTCAACAGGCATTTATTGAAGAAGAAGATAAAAATTTTTATGTTCATGGTGGAGTTGATTATTTTTCTATCTTGAGAGCATTCCGCCAGAATAAGAAGGCCGGAAGAATTGTTAGTGGTGCAAGTACAATTACAATGCAGCTGGCAAGAATAATCTGGCCAAGAGATTCATTTAATGTTGGAATTAAGCAAAAAATTAATGAGGTGATTCTTGCAAAATATTTGGAAATAAAATTCAGCAAGCAGAAGATTCTTGAACTGTATCTGAACAATATTCCTTTTGGATTTCAGATTGAAGGTGTAAGCAGTGCGGCCCGAAGCTTTTTTTGCCAGGAGTTAAGTTCTCTTGGTGACGATGAATTAAAAATTCTTGCAAAAATTCCTCGGCGGCCAAAGGATTATGCTCCTCCAAAGAAATTTGAATATCCAAATATTTGCCCTCATTTTGTGCGGTATGTGATAAATGAATATGCAAAAAATGAATTAAAGCTCCCGGATAAAATTGAACTTTCAATCAACAGTGAGTTGAATGAGCTGGCCAGTGTTCAGATTCAGCAGAAAATTGCGGATTACAGAAATGCTAGAATAAATAATGGCAGTTGTTTTGCAATTGATAACAGAACTGGAGAAATTATTGTTTATGTTGGCAACGGGGATTTTTACAATATTCATGGCGGTCAGATTGATGGCGTTCAAGTAAAGAATCAACCTGGAAGCTCAATGAAACCATTTTTGTATGCGCTTTCAATAGAAAGTGGTTTTGAACCTTCCACCGTTTTGCCTGATATTCCAATGGATTTTGGATCTTCCAAAGTTTATGTTCCTCTTAATTTTAATAACAAATATAATGGTCCGGTAAGGATGCGTGTTGCTCTTGCCAGCAGTTTAAATGTTCCCGCAGTTTATTTACTTTATCATGTTAGTGTAAACAGATATTTAGAAAAACTCCAGGAATTGAATTTTGAAAGTTTAGAAAATCAGAGAGAAAATATCGGGCTGTCTATTGCACTTGGAAGCAGCGAGGTAACTTTGCAGGAAATGGTAAGGGCCTTTAGTGTTTTTACTGGTGACGGAACAATTCCGGAGTTAACTTTTGCAAAGAGAGCAAAAAATGCAGAACGCAGCAATCAGATTTTTAAAAAAGACACCTGCAGAATTTTGTGCGACATATTAAGTGATAATTCAAGCCGAACATTGGGTTTTGGGAATCCAAAAGTTTTTGAAACTTCTTATCCTGCAATTTTTAAAACTGGAACAAGCAATCAGCATCAGGATATTATTGCTCTGGGTTCCACAACTGATTACACTGTTGGCTGCTGGCTTGGAAACTTTGAAGGTCAAACTGTAAGAAGACAAACTGGCAGCAGCATTCCCGCAGTTGTTGTAAGAGAATTGCTGGATGAGCTTTCGAGAATTAAAACTCCTCAGAAATTTTTGCAGCCAGATGATTACGAGAAAAAAGAAATATGTTCACTTTCCGGAAAAAAGCCTACAAATAATTGTCCATCGGTTGTAAAAGAATTTGTGCGCAAAAAAACAGATCAGGATTCTAAAAGTCAGCATGAATGTAATTTCCATTATTTTGACGGCACAAAAGTTGCTTTGCACTATCCAAGTGAATATCAGCATTGGGCAACAAGTAAAAATATGCACGGAACTTTTGAAAATCAAAATCAGAATCTTGAATTGATTTATCCAAAGGATGGTGCAGTATTTGTTTATGATAATTCAATCCCCAAAGGAACACAAACAATTGCCATAGAAGCAGTTGGAGATTTAGAAAACACAAGTTTGATTTACGATGGAGTTGAATTCCCTTCATCCGGAAACAGATTGGTCTGGTATGTGCCATTGGAAAAAGGAATTCACAGAATAAAAGTGGTCTGTAAAAATCAAGAAGATTCTGCTATAATTGTAGTTAAATAAAATAAAAGTTTGATAAAATAAAAAAGCGAGGATATTATAAAAAACAGTATGGATTGCACAAAAAATTTAATTGAGTATTATGAAGAATTGTTTTTAGTCTCGGAAGAACAGAAAAAATTTTTTGAAGAAATGGCAGCAAGTTTTCCTTCGCCAGCAAAGATTCTTAGAGCAGGTTGTGGTACTGGTGCATTGGAACATTATCTTTCTAAACTTGGCCATGATGTAACAGGATTAGAAACTTCTAAAGATCTTTTGGAATCAGCTAATTTAAAACGACGCAGTCAGTTAATGGCAATTAGATTTTTTTTGATGAGCAGTTCCGAAATGACAAAATTTCTCGGAAAAAATTTTTACAATATTTTGTCTTGTCTTAATGGTAGAATTACTTTTTTGCGCACTAAAGAAACTATCCAGAATTTTTTTAATGATGCAAAGCTTCTTTTAAGTGAAAACGGAAAATTGATTATTCAAGTTCCAAACATAGATTTCTTTTTTAAAGACAACATTAAACTTGTTAACCTTCCAGTTTTAGAAAGCATTCGTTCAAAAGCCTTTACTTCTCTGTATCATGAGCCAAGTGGAATTTATACAGCAACATTAAAAATCGAAACTGGCAGCGGAAAATTATTACCTGTTCTGGAACGGGCCGAAGTTTATCCTCTTAAAAAATCAGAAATTATCCAGATGGGTAAGGCTGCAGGATTTACAAAAATTGAATTTTATTCTGATTTTGATAAAAAAACTTTAACAGAAGACAGTCCCATAATTCTTGCCGTACTTTCATAAAAATTCGATTTGTGCTATAATTTGGGCATGAAAACAATTTTGTATGAAAATCTAAACGAACTTCCATGTGTTGGAAATGGACGCCTTGGTGCCCAGTTACTTGCAAGTATTAATAATGATCATCTTTTTTTAAATGAAGAATCAGTTTGGTCTGCACCTTATGTAAAGAGAAACAATCCTGTAGCCAGAGAAAATATTAATAAAATTAGAAATTTATTAAAAGACGGAAAAGATTTTGAAGCAAATAATATGGCTCAAAATTCTTTGGTTGGTATTCCTCGGGACAGTTCTTATTATGTAAGTGCCGGTCAATTAAATATTCAGTATTTTACAAAGAATGGTGAATTCAAAAATCCTGACTGCTACAAGCGTGAACTGGATTTAGAAACAGGAATTATTACTTCAACTTTTACTGCAAATTCTGAAGGCCCAAGCACAGCCGATTTTTCTAATTCCGAAAGCGGCTCAAGTATTTCGTATACCCGGGAATTGATGGCAAGTTCTCCGGCCAATATTATTGCTCTTCACGTTGCAGCCAGCACTCCTAAAAGTGTTTATTTTAAGGCAAACTTTGACAGACCAGAAGGAATGTCAATGAATTATGCAGTCAGTGACGATACAATTTGTTTTACAGCAACAAATGCAATTCCATTCTGCGGTATGGCAACTGTAACAACAAGCGGCGGAAAAGTTTATACTCAGGGAGCAACTGTAATTGTAGAAGGAGCAGATGAAGCCACAATTTATGTTGATGTTCAGAGCGCATTCCGTTATTACACTTATCGCAAAAATTTAACAGCTTCCCGTTCTGTAGAAATGTGGACTATTGATTATGCTCTTAAAAATATTTGTATGGCCGCAGCACAGAATTACCCAGAAATGAAGAGTGCACATATTCAGGATTTCTATCACTTCTGGCAAAAAATTAATGCCGAGTTGAATGGTGATGATGATTTTGATTTTAATATCAATCGTTATAAATTTATTTCATCAAATAAAAAACCTGCTACTCTTCCAAAACCAGAATGCGGACTTTGGTGTGATAACAGCGAAAATGGAACAAACAAACGGATTTGTGTTTCACCAGAATCAACTTATTCAATCTGGCTTAATGATATTAAAACAATTCCTAATTATAAGAAATTTTATAAGTCTTTGTACAAGCATGGAATTAAAACTGCCAGAGATATGTATAAAGTAGAAGGAGTGGCAATTCATAATTATGTTGATGTTTGGGGTGATACAGCTCCAATCGGATGGCTAGAAGACGGAATTGCTCCTCTTGGTGCAGTTGAAATTTGTAAATCAATCCGTGAATATTATGAAGCAAACCTGGATATTAAATTCCTGAAGAAGAATTACAAATTCCTTTTAAATACTTGCCGGTTCTTTGCAGAAGTTCTTGTAAAAAAAGACGACAAATATATTCTTACTCCATCAGTTAAAGACGGAAAAATTGTTGAATCAAATTCTGATGATCTTGAAGTTATTCGTGAAGCAATTCGTATTTTGTTTGCCAGTGCAGTTGACTTGAATAAAAATGTTAATACTAATTTCTTTAATCTTCTTAGAGAAATTTATAATTCGTTGGGGCAGGAATATTCACTTAGTCTTGATGTTGAACCAACTTGCGCAATTATAACAGCAATGACAGCATCAAAGATTTGTGCCAGCTGCTATGAAAATGGTGTTATAAAAATCAACTTGTTCCCAGAAATGCCATCAGGTAGCGGAAAAATTGAAGGTCTCCCACTTTATGGAAATCTTCGTTTTAGTGCGGAATGGAATGATGGTTCAATTCAGGCAGCAAAAGTTACCGCCGTAGCAAATACAAATTTCTGTACTGAAATTGAATTAACATACAACGGAAAAACATACCAAACTAAGATGACAGGTGATTCTCTGAGCTTGATGAATCTTCTGCCTTCAACAATTTAATTACTGGTTCAGGCAATGGAAATAACTGTAAAAAATAAAAAGTATATTGTAGAAGATGGTGTGTACATTCCCACGGATTTGAATGATTATCCAGATAATCCGGACGAAAGTACATGGCATCCCAAAAAAATCTGCACTGTTACAATTGATGAAAATTTTCCTTTTTTAGATAAAAGTTTTAAAGGTAAATTTTTAAGTAATTTTATCTACACAATTATTTTTTTACTCGTTTTTCCATTGCAGAAAATCCGTTACGGACTAAAGATAGAAGGAAAAAAGAATCTTAGAAAAAACCGCAAACTGTTTAAAAACGGTGCAATGACTGTAAGTAATCACGTTTATCGCTGGGATTATCTTGCTATTTTGCAGTGTGTAAAATACAGAAAAATGTGGTTCATTGCAAAACCGTCTAATCTTGAAACAAGTGATGGCTGGATGATTCGTGGCGCAGGTGGAATTCCAATTGCTCCAACCTTAAGTGCCGGCCGAAAATTTAATCAGGCTTTTGATGAATTGCATTCAAAGAAAAAGTGGATTCATGTTTTCCCGGAAAGCTGCAGATGGGAATTTTATCAGCCGATTCGTCCTTTTCATAGAGGTGGATTTTACATGGCTTATAAATATAATATTCCTGTAATTCCAATGAACATTAGTTTTCGTAAGCCAACAGGCATCTATAAACTCTTTAAAGTAAAGCACCCTTTAATAACAGTTAGAATTGGGGAGCCGATTCTTCCGGATATTAATAAAAAGCGCAGAGAAGAAACAGAGCGGTTAACAACAGAAGCTCACCAGCAGATTGTAAGAATGGCAAAAATTTCTAAGAATCTGTGGCAGCCTATGGCAGAGGAATAATGTTAATTTTCTCTAAGAAATTTTCCCAGGTTTGAATTGTATACTCAAAATCTTTTTCCTGAATTTGTAGGAACTGTTTTTTACCGAGAATTTTTTTAGTTCTTTTTGTTGCAATTTGAATGAATTTCATTCCGCATCTTTTTGCCCCTTCACCGTCTGTGTCTATGCGGTCGCCAATTACAATGCATTCTTCAGGTTTAACTTTTAGTGCTAAGGCAACTTCTGTAAATCCACGTTTTGCAGGTTTTAAAACTCCTGCTTCTTCTGCACTGATTATGACATCAACATTTTTGAGATTTATTTTTAAAGCTTCACATCTTTCTTTTGTAAATCCGTAATCAGAAAAAATTGCTGTTTTGATTTTATTGTTTTTAAGTGTTTCAAAAACCATGTTAACTTGAGGCCGGCTTTTCCATTTAGAAAGTACGTTAATAAAGTGAGGCATGTAAGTGTTTATGTACCAGTCTCTGTATTTTTCTGGATCCATGTTTATTTTTGCTGCAGAATATTCTGTAAAGTTTTCCAGAAATTTTTCGTGGTTACCAAAATCTGTATCACGAATTTTTTTTCGTACATCTCGTTCTGCTTTTGCTTTAAATGCATTTTTTAAATCGGTGGCAATAAGTTTAAATGCAAACCCTTTCTGGTCATATAACGTTCCGTCAAAGTCAAAAATTACGGCTTTGATTTTTTTTGCCATTTTGTAGTCCTCGTTTAATTAGTAAAATTTTACCGGAAGCATTTTGCAAACCAGTAATTATAATTGTAACAGAAAAAATAATGGCTGTCCAAATTTTTATTGAACAGCCATGGGTTTTATTCAAATTGTTGCCAGATTAAAATTACTTAACTAAAGTTTTAATAATTTCATGGCGTTGTTCATTCTGCATAATAGAGTTGAACTTAAACTGACCTTCGCGGCTAAGACCTTTTTCGATTGCAATTTTCTTAAACATATCAAGGGAGTCTTTCTTAAGTTCGTGAATGATTGCAGGTTTAACACGTTCTGTTGTTACTTTTGATTCATATTCACAGTTAAGCTGGCGGAGTTTATCATCAACTTTTTTACCAAAATCCTGAACAGTGTCGCTGCTTAAATTTTGGTCTTCAAATTCAAAATACATCTGGTAAGTAGAAATTCCCAGGTCTGCAAATGCAAGATAGAATGGAGTTTTGATTCCTGTTTCTGATTCAACTGATTTTACTGCATCGATGAACTGGCGTTCTGAAATTTTTTCACCAGTCATAGAAACAATTCCGTTGATTTTCTGTATAAACTGGAACATTGGAACTGATTTATATTTTCCTGTTACCTTGATAAGATCGTTCATGTTGTAGCGGTACAAACCAGCCATTGTAGTTACAAAAATGCTGTAAGATTTTCCAACTTCAAGTTCACTAAGCTGCAGGAATTTTGGATTGTCTGAACCAATTTCATTTTCGTCAATAAATTCAAAGTAGTGCATGTGGCTCATTGGAACAGTGTCGTCTCCACCATTCATAACAAGTCCGGCACGACATTCAGATGCAAAGTAAGAAAATTCCTGGTGAAGCATGTTTTCTGGGAAGTCTTCTTTAAAACTTGTCATGTAGGCACGAGTGTTGCCGCATTTCCATGTTGTAAGAAGCTGCATGTTTGGCCAGAAATGCTTTGGAAGAGGAGTTCCATATTTTGCTTTGAGCATTCTAAGATCTTTTGCTCTGCGTGGATTGGGTTTGAGAGTTGCTTCAATTGCCTTGCGAACATCATCGTCCATTTTATAACTTGGATCCAAAGTTCCCTTTTCTATCTGATCGCAATAAGAATCATAATTTGCAATAATGTTCTTTTTGATTTCTGCAACAGTAGAAGGATTTGCTGTTACCATTGAACCAATATTCTGCTCAAGACCAATACGAACTAAAGTGTTAAAACGTGAATGGTAATCGTCAATGCTGAATACTGGGAATGGAGCTGAATGAAGATTGTTCATAAAGCCAGGACAGTCTCGGCGAGTAACACCAGATACAGAACCGCAAACTGTTCCGTCTGGAGCAGCACCTTCAATTGCTTTTCCTACAACAGAAAAGTTTCTTCCCTGGAAAACCTTTGGTCTATGCATCATAAATGTATAGAGCCAGAGCTTTGTCATTTTTGAATAAACATTGTTGTAATATTCGTTTGTAATCGGAATCCATTTTGGTTTGCTTGTTGTACCGCTTGTTGTGGCAAACATCATTGCTTTTCCAGGATAGAGAATGTCTTTTTCTCCGTTTTTGCAGCGTTCAATGTATGGGCGGAAGTCTTCGTAATCCTGTGGCGGAACATTTTTCTGCCATCTTTCGTAAAGTGTCTGTGCATCTTTTGCTTCAAGAATTTCTGCAAAGTTGTGTGCTTTTCCCCATTCTGTGTCTTTTGCGTATTCAAGTATACTTCTTAAAGTTTTTTCTTCTGATTTTGCGCAATTTTTTGATGCTTTGTTTAAAGCTTTAAGCTGTGCCCGGCCAGCAATGCCAAGACAAAAATTGATGAAACCAGATAATTTTGTTTTCGGAAGATATAATTTATCTTTCATTTAAAGTGCTCCTGATTTTAAAGATATTTTAAATATGTTAACGGTTTTATTATAAAATTTCAATAGGTTTTTAAGAATTCAGATTAAATTTAGATAATATATTGTTTTTGGCTGAATTTAGACCTTTGACTATAGACGAAATTTAATGTATTCTATAATAATGAACGTTTTATTCGGTGTATCGGCCAGTGATGGTCTTGGGCTGGGAAAAGCATTTGTTGTTCCTGAAACGGAAGAACGAATCATCCCCAAAAATAAAATTTCCTCTGGTGAAGCCAAAAGAGAATGGAAGCGATTTGAAAAAGCTGTAGAAAAAGAGCAGAAAAAAATCGAAAATCATCTTTCAACTTTGGAAGCTGGAAATATTCAGCGTACAATTTTTGAAACTTACCAGTTGATGCTATCCGATCCAGTTTTTATTGAAGAAGTAAAAAAATCTCTCAACACCGAATTGTTTAACATTGAATACGTTCTGGAAAATAAAGTCAGGGATTATGCGGATAAGCTGCGTTCCAGTGGAAATGATTATCTTGCAGACCGTGCCCATGATATCGAAGATGTTTTTGACAGAGTAATTGATTCCTTAATCGACTTTCATCCATTCAACATAGAAGAAGTTCCTGATGATGTTGTAATTGTTGCAAAAGGAATGAAAACCAGCGACACAGTAATTCTTGCCAAAAGAAAAATTGCCGGGCTTGCTCTCACAGAAGGTGGAATTTCCAGCCATGTGGCGATTCTTGCAAAAAGTTATGGAATTCCGGCAGTAGTTGGTTTAAAAGATGTTATTGATCAGGTTCAGAATGATGATTTTCTTATTGTTGACGGGACTTTGGGAGAGTTGATTGTTCAACCGGATGAATTATCGCTAAAAGAGTATAAAGAAAAATTACATAAGCAGGAAGAATACAGACGGACTCTTGAAAAATACCGGGATTTGCCAGGGAAGACGAAGGATGGTACAAGATTCAACCTTTATGCAAATATTGGTTCCCCGGAAGAAGTAAAACTTGCAATTGATGCCGGTGCAGACGGAATTGGTTTGTTCAGAACTGAATTCCTTTTTATGAGTGCTTCCAATGAAATGGCAGAAGACGGTTATCCTCTTACAAGTCCTTTGAGTGAAGAAACACAGTTCCAGGCATATAAGCAGGTTCTTGAAGCTATGGGAGACAAACCGGTAACAATCAGAACACTGGATGCTGGTGGCGACAAGTTGATTCATTCTAAAGAAGTTCCAGACATGCATGAAAAAAATCCACTGATGGGTTTACGTGCCGTTAGACTTAGTTTGAGTTATCCACATATTTTGCGCACTCAGCTTAGGGCGTTGTACAGGGCAAGTGTTTATGGCAACCTTAAAATTCTTCTACCCCTTATTACAACAGAAAGTCAGGTAGAAACAATTAAGGGGATTGCAAAAGGTGTTCAGCTGCAGCTTAAAAGTGAACATATTCCTTTTAAAGAAGATGTTCCAATTGGTATTATGGTAGAAACTGCCGCCGCCGCAATTATTAGTGACTGTCTTGCTCCACGGTGTGACTTTTTTAGTCTTGGAACAAATGACCTTACTCAGTACACTTTGGGAATTGACCGTGAAAATCCGGCAGTTGCTCCGTTGTATAATGAATTCCATCTTGCAGTTTTGCGCATGATCGAAATGACTGTAAAAAATGCAAAATCATATAATATTCCGGTAAGTGTTTGTGGTGAAATGGGTGGCAGAAAAGAAAGCCTTATTGTACTAAGTGGAATGGGAATTAGAAATCTTAGTATGAGCCCAAAACAGATTCCAGTTATAAAAGAAACCCTTGCTCAGTTTACAATTGAAGAACTGGAAAATATCAGCAGAACTTTTAATTAAGTTCATAAAGTTTAATTTTTCTCGGAGAAATAAATGAAGAAAAAAAAGCAAAAACCAGATTTTTCCAAGCCAAAACCAGTTAAAGTAAAAACTGACGAAGAATTTTTGGAAGAAGTAGTTGCACAGCAGGTTGAACAGATAGAAGTTGAACAGTCAGCCCAGCAGCCGGATAAAAAAGACGACGATATTAAAAGTAAGAGAAAGGGTAAGACTCAGAAATTTTTCCCGGATAAAGTATATTTTAATCTGCCTCTTATAGTTATTGCGGGCCGACCAAACGTTGGAAAATCAACATTGTTTAATGCACTCACTCATACAAGCCGTGCTATTACAGATCCAACTCCTGGTGTTACTCGTGACCCGGTGGAAGGAACTGCATTTATTAATGGAATGCCTGTTCACCTTATGGACACTGGAGGATATAAGCTTACTCGAGAAATTGGTTCCATGGAAGCGGTAATGGATGATCTTGTTGTTGAAAAAACAGTAGAAATGATCAACCGTGCCGATAGAATTCTTCTGCTTCTTGACGGAAATGAAATCACTGCGGAAGATGAAGAATTTATTAAAAAGATGCGCCCATACTGGGATAAAATGATAGCTGCTGTTAATAAATGTGAAGGTGGCAAAAATGAATCAACTGGGTTTAACTATTTAAAATATGGTTTTAAAAACTTGATTTTTATTAGTGCCAGCCATGGCGATCATTTGCCTGAACTCCAGGAAGCATTAGTTAAGGGGCTTGATTTTAGTGGCGTAACAGAAGGTGTAGAAGACCGTCCAATTAGAATTGCAATTGTGGGAAAACCTAACACGGGAAAGTCAACTTTAAGCAACTGTCTTACTCAGACAAAAGCTTCCATTGTAAGTAATTATGCCGGAACAACCCGAGATGTTGTAGAAGGAAGTTTTAGATTCAACGGAAGAGATTTCCAGGTGCTTGATACTGCGGGAATACGGCGAAAAGCAAAAGTTCACGAAAATGTTGAATATTATTCAGTGAACCGTGCAATTAAAAGTCTTGATGAATGTGATGTTGTTTTCCTGATGATTGATGCTCAGGAAGGTCTGGCAGAACAGGATAAAAAAATTGCGGCTCTTGCTTATGAACGGGGCCGTGGTGTTATTTTTGTTTTGAATAAATGGGACACTCAGGATCAGAGCCAGAAATTTTTTGTAAAGACTAAGGATTATATTAAAACAATGTTTGGACAGATGAACTGGGCACCAATTGTAAAAATCAGTGCATTGGAAGAAGACGGCATTAGAGAATTGATGAATACTGCTATTGAAGTTTATGAACAGCTTACTCGTAAAGTAGATACTGCTGCTCTGAATATGGCAATGCAGGATTGGCTTGCAAAGTATCCGCCTCCAGCAACTAAAGCAATTCATTTTAAGGTTCGTTATATTACTCAGACAAGTATTAATCCGGTAAACTTTTTGATTTTTGCAACACAGCCGGATAATATTCCCCAGAGTTATGTTACTTATCTTAAAAACAGAATTCGTGAAGATTTAGGATTTGATAAAATTCCAGTGCAGCTGGAAATGAAGGCCAGTCGAGTAAGCTGGAAAGACCGGGAGAAGAAATAATTGGCTCAATACACCATTGGAGAAGTAGAGCAGTTAACTGGAGTAAAGAATTATGTTCTTCGTTATTGGGAAGAAGTAATTCCCTGCTTTAGTCCTCAAAAAAATTTAAAAGGAAAACGTCTCTATACTCAACGTGATGTTGATATAATTTTGCGGCTAAAATATTTAATTTATGAAAAAAAATATACAATCGAAGGTGCCAGAACTCAAATTATCCAGGAAGTGGCAACTAATGAGGCAAATACAGCTGCACTCCAGGCTTTGCACGAACTAAGGGAAGATTTGAGCGGGCTTTATTTGATGCTAAAAAAGACTGCAGAAAAGCGGAATAAGAATGAAACACAAAAGTAAAAAAGAAGCAAAAGAAGCATACGATTTTTCTAAGGCAAAAAGAGAAGGTAAACTTCAATGGTATGAGCTGGCGGCAAAAAAACAGTTTGATAAATCAACTGATGGAAGCCAGAACAAAAAAGTTGAACAGAAAGTTGAACCAAAAATCGACTCCAAAACCGAACCTAAAACGGAACAGGATAAAAATGTTCAGAAAAAGCAGAAGATTCATAAATCAACTGAAAATAAAAAATCAAATATTCCTGCAATGGAACCTTTGGAAAAAATGTTCAGCAAAAAACAGGTTCCATCGGATGCAAATAAAATACTGGAAGAATTTGACAAGATTGTTTTTGACAGTCAGAGAATTTCCAGTAAGCAGAGAGCCCTTTTGCCAAACCAGGTTAGAGAATTATCTCACACTTTAACAGACCAGCGGGATTCACGGCGAAAAGGTTACATGAATGAAACAACTACTTTAAGCGCTTATATTTATTATTTTGAATGGTGGAATCTTGTGCGCCTTACAAGACTTTTTGCGGGGCTCCAGAATAAATTTAATCTGGACAACGGAAATATTTGTCTTGATATTGGAAGCGGTCCGTTAACTCTGCCAATTGCGTTGTTCCTGGCAAGACCGGATTTGCGTGAAAAAAAATTAACCTGGTACTGTCTTGATATTTCCAGTGCAACATTAAGCGCCGGCGAAAATTTGTATTATTCAATTTGTGCAAAGCTTAAGTGTGAACCATGGAAGATTGTCCGGGTTAAAGGTGAAATGGGCACAATTATAAAAGAAAAAGCAGATTTTGTATCAAGCGCAAATATGTTTAACGAAATTCTGCAATCCAGCGATATGCCCCCGGATTACCTTTCTAAAAAATATACTCAGGTTCTTTCTGGATATGGAAAAGAAGACTGCAATATTATGGTAGTTGAACCTGGTGTTCCAGTAAATGCCCGTTTTGTTAGTCTTTTACGGGATTCCCTGATGCGCAAAAATTTTGTTCCTGTTGCGCCTTGTACTCATTGTGGGGAATGTCCAATGGATGGTAAACGGGGCGGAAAATGGTGTAATTTTGCTTTTAGTACAGATGATGCTCCGGTTAGCCTTTTAAAATTTAGCGAAAGCTGCCATTTGCCAAAGGAACGTGCAGTTCTTTCTTTTATTCTAGTAAAAAGCAGCAATAAGGAATTGGCTGTGGAAGATGAAAGCAAGGTTGAGGAAAATTCAACTGGTGCAGTTAATTCAACTTCTAAAAAGAAAATTCTTTTCCGCATTGCCAGCGATTTGATCAGACTGCCTGGAAATCGCAGCGGCTACTATGCTTGTTCCAATGAAGGACTACTTCTTGTTGA
Organism: Treponema sp.; assembly: GCA_016296205.1. Taxonomy (GTDB): domain Bacteria; phylum Spirochaetota; class Spirochaetia; order Treponematales; family Treponemataceae; genus Treponema_D. Next base: position 36,615 of record JAEDJS010000004.1, read on the forward strand.
AACAAAACATTCGTTAAAAAGCGGTGAAGTGTATAAAATTGCCCGCCCTAAAAAAACTCCTAAAATAGACGAAAAAAGTGGTGCTTTATTTGTGAATTTATAAATCCCATGTTACAATTCTAATATGGGAACAAAAAGAAGTTCTAAAGGATTTATAACTTTTTTTCTGATTTTAATTTTTTCTGTTTTCTCTGCTTTCTCAGATGCTAATACATTGCGCAGACAATTAATTGCAGAAGCAAAAACTCATATTGGTAAGCCTTACCGTTCTGGAACTGCGGGCCCTAATACTTTTGACTGTTCGGGGTTTGTTCAATATTGCTGCAGCCGTGCATTGGAAATCAATCTTACAAAACGGGCATCTACTCAATATTCAGAAGTAACTCATATTTCAAAAGGGCAAATTCAGCCTGGGGATCTGGTGTTTTTTGATTCTGTTGGAAAAGGGCAGATTACTCATGTTGGAATTTATCTTGGAAATGATGAATTTATTTCTGCCCTTAGTGAAGGAAGCCGGCTTGGAATTCAAATTTCCCAGATAAATGGATCAAGCTACTGGAGGTCAAAATATCTGACCTGCGGTCAAGTTATTAATGGTGGAACTTTGCAGACCGGGGGAATTGGTTCCAGTAGTAGAAATTCATCAAAAGTGAGCGTGTCTAATTTTAAAGGTACAAAGAGCACTTATTATAGAAACACTTCAAAATTCTGGAAATATTGGACTGTTGATGCAACTGGGGCGGCAAAATGGAATTTTACAGATGGTGAAAATTATAAATTTGTGTTTGAAGGTGCCACCTGTGATTTTAATATTCGCTGTAGTGGATTTAGAGGTGAACCTGGGCTGAATGTTGGTTTAGCTTATGACAGTGTAAGATATACAGCCAAAGTTCCGGCATTCATTTCTTTAACACTTAATGATTATCTTAGAGTGAGGGCTGGTACTTCAATTAATTTTGATTTTTCTACCATGAAATTTAATTTGCCGCAAATTCCTTTACTTGTTGGATGTTCAATTTCTACTCCGTATTTGAGCACAGGTAACTTGAAGTGGCAGCTTATTCAGAATATTGATTATGATGCTGGTGATTTAAACAACCAGACGCTGTTCCTTTCTACTGGTATTCGATTAAGCAAGAGTTTGTAAAAAAAATGGTTCTGCCAAATAAATTGACAGAACCAAGGATCCTTTAAGATCAACAGCAAACAAGTGACAGATTAAAACAATTATTAAGCAAACAAGGCTTTAATCTGTTTTTCATACATTTCGGAAATTGCAAAACGCTTGATTTCCTGTTTAGCACTTAATTCAATTCCAACTTCAAATGGTTTTGTAATAACGTCTGTTTTAGTAATAAGTTCAAAACTCTTGAAGCCGTTTTTAGTATTAACAAGTTCTTTTACTTCATTATCAATAAGTTTCTGAACTTCTTCGCTGTTAGCAAACTTTTCGTAGTCAGAAGTATCAAGTCCGTTTTCTACACCGTATTCAACAAGTTCATCTTTGCTTGGAAGGATAAGTGCGCCCAATGAACGCTGGTCCTGTCCAACAACAACCGCTGCAGAAATATATTTAGACTGAGAAATTTTCATTTCGATTGGGAGAGGTTCAACGTTTTCTCCACCAAGCAAAACGATTGTATCTTTTTTACGGCCTTTAAGTACGATTTCACCGTTAATTGTTTTCATACCGATATCTCCGGAATCAAACCAGCCGTCATGTGTCATAACTTTTGCAGTAAGATCATCACGCTTGTAGTAACCTTTCATTACTGTTTCGCCCTTGATCATAACTGTTCCCTTTACACCAACAGGAAGTTCATCACCATTATCGTCTACAATCTTAACTTTAACGTGGCGGATTGGTGTACCGATTGTTCCAAGAATTGGACATGCAATAGGACGAACGCTAACAACTGGAGCTGTTTCTGTAAGACCGTAACCTTCTACGATATTTACGCCGATTGCCCAGAAGAATTTATCGATTGCTGGAGGGAATGCACCACCACCTGCAACACCAGCACGGAAATTGTTACCAAGCATTGCACGAATCTTTTTAAATACAAGTGCGTTTCCAAGCCAGTTAAGTGGAGTAAGAAGAATAACTGGAATAATAAATGCAATCCAACGGAAGAAAATTCCATCGTTGCCAAATCGTGCTTCTCTGCGGAACATTTTTCTAATCATAGAAGAACGCAAAAGTCCAATATTCAGGAAGAACTTAAAGAGTGCAAAAGTAATTCCGCCGGTTTTACGCATTTTGCGCCAGATTCCGTCGTAAACAGCTTCAAAAACACGTGGAACTGCAGGAATAAGTTCAGGGTTGATTTTGGCCATATCAGAAAGAAGAACACTTCCGATTGGCTTAGAGTAACACATTCCTGCACCCTGGCTTATAATTACGTATTCACAAATACGCTGGAAAACGTGCCAGATTGGGAGAACACACAAGGCTCTTTCCCCTGGAATAAGATAAATTCGTTCAACAAGTTCATCAAGCTGAGCAGTAAAGTTTTTGTGCTGGAGCATTACGCCTTTTGGTGTACCAGTTGTACCACTTGTAAAGATGATTGTTGCCAGATCTTCGCAGTCACCTTTTTCCAGTTCCTGTTCAACTTTATCTGGATTATTCAGTCTGAATTTGTGACCGTTTTCCTGAACTTCCTTAAACTGGTAGCAGTTGATCCCTTTTGCTTTTGCGTCATTCAACTGCTCTTCTGCAATTGGATCAAATGCAATAATCATTTTGAGAGTAGGAATTGAATCTCTAATAGAAAGAATCTTTTTTACCTGTGCAGTGTTTTCTGCAATAACAAGTTTACATTCTGCAAATGAGAGAATGTAGGAAAGATCTTTCTCAGTAGCATCACAACCGCGTGGTGTATCGATGGCACCAATGGAAAGAAGTCCCATGTCGGCCTGTTCCCATTCTTCGCGGTTATCACTGATGAGACCAATCTTGTCTCCCCGCATAATACCAAGTTCAAGAAGCCCTCCACCGAAGTCAAGAGATTTCTGGAACATATCATGATAATTGGTCGGTTCAAAAACACCGGCTTTGTTCTTAGTATACTGAACATTTAATTCAGCATACTTTTCTGCTGCTTTTTGCAACATTTTGGGCAAAGTGTCAAACATGCCTAATATTATAACTGAATTCTTCATTTAAAAGCAAGATGTAAACAAACTGATAAGCAAAAAACTTTACAAAAAATTAAAACAGGGGTAAACTAACAATTGGTAGGTTAAATAATGAGTGAAAGATTAACTAAAGATAAAATTATTCAGGCTGTTCTTGATACAACTTTTTACCAGAGCGTAGGAGCTACAAGCCTTACAGATATTGCAAATGCACTCCATATTAAGAAAGCTTCACTTTATAATCACTTCGATAATAGAGAAGATTTGCTTTCACAGACTACAGCAAGTTGCAGTGAGTATATTGATTCAATTTCGTTTATTCCCCAGGATGTTCAGGGGGTTGCAAAAAAATATTCACCGGAAACAGTTCTTAAGGGAATGGTGAACCGTTATTTTAAAATGCACGAAAAAAATCCTTTGTTCCAGATTTATACTTATTTGCAGTCAACAAAATATTTTGATCCGGAAGCTGCAAAGATTGTAAAGCGCTGGAATGAAAAAATGATTGAAGACACAGAAAAAGTTCTTGAAGCCCTTTCTGCCGAAAAAAAACTTGTGCTTTCTGCCTCCTCCGGTTTTAGTGCCGCAACTTGGTTTTGCAACGGTGTGAATCAACTTCTGGAAATTCATCTTCTGGAAAAGAAAAAAATTGTAATTCAGAATCCTGCAAGTGGTGAAGGTGAATTGTTTAGTCTTCCAACCGATGATTCTGCTTTGGAACATATTGGCAAATTTGTAGACCATTTTGTTTCTTCAATTAAATAATTAGTAAACTGTATAGTTTGATTTTTACAAATTGATTTTTTGGGGGAGAGAAATGTTCAAGTTTGAAAGAATTACGGAACTGCTTAACGTTGATGTTCCACATCTATTTGTAATGTTCATTATTTTTGCCTTTCTTGGATGGATGTGCGAAGAAGTTTACTGCTGTTCAATAGAAAAAAAATGGGTTTACCGCGGAATGCTTTTTGGTCCAATCTGCCCCATTTATGGATTTGGCGGTGTGTTGATTGCATACGCATTGTTCCCGTTGAGAGAAACATGGATTCCATTATTTATTGCCAGTTTTGTTTTAACAAGTGTAGTTGAATATTTTGGCAGCTGGGTACTTGAAAAAGTTTTCCACATGAAGTGGTGGGATTATTCCCATTATAAATTCAACATAAATGGAAGAGTCTGCCTGTTGAATTCTTCACTGTTTGGCTTAATGGGAGTTGTTGCCTGGCATTTTGTTATTCCTTTAATTTATAAAATAATTTATTTTGAACCAGTGCAGCCGTATTTTTTAATCATCTATTATGTTTTAAAAGTTGCCATTGCAGTTGATTTGTTTTTTACAGTAAGACATCTTGTGAACCTTTCTACTGTTCTTGCAAAAATGAAAATTCAACATGAAGTCCATAAAGAAGAATTCCGGAAAAAACTTGAAGAACGGAAGGCTAAAATTGTTGAGCACTGGTTGTCTCGTTATCCAAAATTAAAATCTAAGGAATACGATGAAATGATTAAAAAGGTAAAAGAATTTAAAAATCATATCAAGCATAATAAAAAAAATTGATTCATAAATAAAAAATAATTGCAAAAGGAGAATTTGCATGAAAGAGGCAAAAAATATCACCTTAAAATTTATTTCTACGACTTATATTATGGGAATTTGCGGTGCAATGACTTTGCGCTGGCTTGCATTGGCTTTGTTATACAGACAGCTACCGGATTTCTGGACAGGTGTTGGTACAACAATCGGGTCGGTGGTAATTCTTGCATCCATTGTTGCGGCAATTATGATTCCTGCTTTAAAACCAATAGAAAAAATTGCTCGGGAAATTACTAATGGAGTATCTCCTACTGCAGAACATCAGAAAATTTTTGCTAAAGCTGTTAAAACTGTTAAAATTTGGGTTGTTGCAGAAAACGTAGCAGGATTTATTGTAGGTCAGATCGCTGTTTCTATTCTTGATTTTGTTAATGGTGCCGTTCCTTACACAGCTTCCAGATTCAGCATTATTCTGGTGCAGGCAACTTGTGTTGGTATTATTGCTTCTCTTTATGAACTTTTCTACTTTGAAGTTCTTCTTGTGCCTTACAGAAACCTTCTTAACATTCACTCAATGGAAGCTTTTGGAGTTAAAAAAGTTAATAATGTGGCTCTAAAAGTAATTGGCACTGTTTCAGTTGTTCTTATCTTTATGGGAGTAAATGCAATGACGGCTGGTTATGCTCTGCTGCATGGAGACAATCTTCCGGAAAGTTCCCTTATGATGAGTGAATATCTTAAAGGTGGAATTATCTGTATTCTGTTTGTTTTTGTTGAATGCATTGGTGTGATAATTATTATAATGAATGATTTGGGGAGTCGAATTAAGAAAGCTTCGAAAATTGTTTCCGAGCTGGAAAAATCTGGCAATCTGTCTGGAAGAATCAACATTACAACTGCGGATGAAGTTGGAGTTCTTATTAGTAATCAGAATGAGTTGATGGAAAAACTTACTGGTACAATCAACGTGTTAAAAAAAGAAACAAATAAAGTTAATGATTCAGCGCAGGTATTAACTGAGTCTTCTTCTAAATCTTTGGTGGCACTGGAATCGGTTAAGCAAAGTGTTTATGCAATTGAATCCGAAGATAAAAAGACAAACGAAATAATTTCTTCCACTTATTCTGATATTGAAAGCCTTAAAGGAAACGCAATGAAAGTTGAAGAACTGGTTGTAGGACAGAGTTTATCAATTGAGCAGGCATCAAATTCTATTCATGAAATGGTTAACAGTATTGCAAATATTTCTGACATTACAAAAAAAGCGGATGAAGTTTCCGAAAAATTGAGGGTAACAAGTCATTCGGGAAGCCAGTCGATTAAAACTGCAGAAGAAGCAATTAAACTTATTCAGGAATCAAGTGAAGCTGTTCATAATGCGGTTTTAATTATCAAGAAAATTTCTGGTCAGACAAATCTTCTTGCCATGAATGCATCAATCGAAGCTGCCCACGCCGGAGAATTTGGTCAGGGGTTTGCAGTTGTTGCAGATGAAGTTAGAACACTTGCTGCAAACAGCGCAAAAAATGTTCAGACTGTAAACGATTATATTTCTGATATGGCAGAAAAAATCGAAAATGGTGTACAGGCCATGCAGGATGCAAAACAGGCTTTTGAAGTTATAGACAGTGGCGTAGAAGAAACGGCGGATATTGTACGATCAATTGCTCAGGCAGTAGACATCCAGCGTGAAGGTACAGAAGAAACATTATCGGCAACTCAGGAAGTTGTAAATTCAATAAGTTCAATTAAGGAATTGGCAAGCTTACAGAGAATGCACACAGACAACGTATATGAAAATACAAAAAATATTGTTTCGTCTTCTCAGGCAATTACTGAGGCTCTAAAGCAGACTTCTCAGGCAGCAGTCAACTTGAATGAGATTTTGAGTGATGTAGACAAATGTGCGGCCGATAATACTTCTTCTATTCAGAAGATGAAATCTCAGATTGAAGTGTTTAAGACGGAATAGGTTAGGGGATGGAACGGTTGGTAAAGCCAAGTCCGAAGGAAGAAGTCGAAATTAATATTACTTCTACTGCAACGACTGTCTGTATTTTTCGTACAGAAGAACGCCGGCTGCAACAGAAACATTCAAACTGTCTATTTTGCCGCAGGTTGGAATGCTTACAATTGTGTCACACTGTTCTTCCAGAAGCTTTGCCATTCCAGAACCTTCGCTGCCCATAATTATACATGTGCGCTCCGGGAATTTGATTTTCTGAAGGCTTTCTCCACCAGCATCGGCACCGTAAATCCAGAAACCGTTGTCTTTAAGCAGCTGAACGCTTCTTACAAGATTTGCAACTTTTGCAACTGGTACATAGGCACTGGCTCCGGCACTTGTTCTTGCAATAATATCGTTGCCGCTAATGTCACTGGCACTTCTAATCTGGGGAATAATCATCAGACTGGCTCCAAACTGGTCGCAGGAACGCAGAATTGCACCAACATTGTGAGGGTCTGTAACGCTGTCTAACATAATCACTGTTGCTTTTTCCGGGCAAGCTGTAAGCCACTGGTCAAGTTCTACCATATTCTGAGGTTTTTCTTTTTCGTCATTTGAAGAAAGAACAATGCCTCTGTGATCTTTTGCATGGTTTGGCAGGTTTGAACAGATTTTGTCTAAATCACTTTCTGCAACTTCTTCCACAGGAATTTTTGCCTTTTTTGCCAGGTCGATTATTTTTTTAATTCTTGGGCCCGGTTTAGAATACATCAACTTAATGCCAGAAACATTTTTATCTTCCAGACATTTTTTTACTCTTTCTTCTACCGCATGAAATCCTGTGTAAATGTTCATAAAAAAAACCTCTTTATACTTCTTTGAGTTGAATGTGAATTTGATTCGATTGATGACTCAAGTATAATGAATTTTAACGGTTCATAGAATACCAAAAAAAGCTGTCCCTCTGTAAAAAAAAAAAAGAACAGCCGATTTTTAATCTGCCATAAGGAGTGGATTTTGCCCTATGGTGTTAATAATTAAATTTATTATTTACCGCAGCACTTTTTGTATTTTTTGCCACTTCCGCATGGACAAGGATCATTTCTTCCAATCTTTTCTCCTTCGCGGATTACTGTCATTGGTTTGATGATGCCGTCGTTGTAGAGCCATTTTCCGTTTACTTTTTTAAAAGCAGAACGTTCGTGGTGAACTTCACGGATGCCTTTCTGTGTGTATGTGGCTTCAAATTCAACAATTCCTTCGTCATCGGCTTCAAGACCTTTTTCTGTAGAAAGAATTTTGAGACCGTGCCATGTACTTTTTTTGCTCCAGTCTTCTGTTGCCTGGCGATCAACTTCTGCAAGGTCTTCACCCTTTTCGTAAGTATTGATGATGTAATCGATTTCTTGTTTTACATAAGATGTGTAACGGGCACGCATTAATGCTTCTGCAGTTGGTGCATCTGCTTTGCCTTTAATATAAATTTCGCAGCATTCACTGTAACTCTTGCCGCTGCCGCAAGGACATAAATCTTTATTTTCACTCATGTTAAAGATTATACAGAATTGGGGGAGTTAAGTAAATATAAACTAAGCCTCCAATTCAAAAAGTGGTTCTGGAGATGGTAATAATCCTGCGTATCCGTATGAGTTTGACTGTTGAGTCTGGGCTATTGCATCACGAATTCTGCTGGCATAATCATCAATAATATTGTTCATTGTATCTTCGTCTGCTGTGATGTACTGTTCCTGAGGTAAATCTGCGTCTGGACCTTTCATTGTAACAAGTTTATCAATAAGTCTATCCATCAATCTAAGGCGGTTAAGAGATACTCCCTGTTGATTTGGACCTGCAGCTGTGCCTTTAACGTGGTCGAACTGTGCATAAATCAATTCACTTGGTTTAACTGGAACATAGAGAGATGAACCATTTGCATAAACGGATTGATATTTTGAAACGTTGATGTTAGCTGTATCAATAATCATTTTCTTCACCTCTAAATTCAATTTCGGCGAAAAAATAAAAAAGATTAGGATAAATTTAGTACTGTTTGGACCACTCTGCGATTCTGTCTTCCAGTGGTTCAATTTGCTGCACACGATTTGTGTCGATTGAATCCTGGAGGTAGGGATAAATTACTTTTTCTTTAAGTGACGGCCAGTGATATGGAAGAATGTTTGGAGTTTTAAGTTTATCTTGTTCAGGAAGATTGCCCATCAACTGGTGCCAGTAAATTGGGTAGAATTTTTCATTTACGTTGATGATTGAAGAAAAACCGCCGGCAATTCCAAATTTTTTGTCGTCCAGTTTCATTGCGTCTGTTCTTTCCAACAGTTTTTCCTGATTTTTTTCGTTAAGGAACCAGCTTACAAAAACTTCTGCTTTAGAAATGTTTGAAGATTTTTTATAAATTCCCATTGTAACAATATTGTCTTCTACAGGGAAAAATCCGTCTTCAAAAATCCAGCGGAAAGAAATACCAGAAATTTGTTCAACAGAAAGAGAAAAAAGCTGATCACTTGTCATAGATGCAAACAAACAGTGCCCAGTAGAAACCTGTTTGTGTTCCGGCATGTATAAGTATTTAAATTGAAAGTTTTGTTCAGTAGTTGTATCTGTATTGCGGGAAAGTGACCATTCTTTTAAATATTGAACAGTTTCCAGCATGCTTTTTGAATCGTAGCTAAAAGAAGTGCCCTTTTCACGGAAATTTGCACCTTTTAGTTTTGTTACAAGATACAGAAATTCGCTGTCCCAGGAAGGTCCAAATCCCATGGAGGTATAGGCATCTGATTTATTTTTTGCATTGAACTGTGCGGCAATGCTTTCTATGTTTTGCAGATTAAGTGTTTTTGAATTTTCGCCCATGAGAGAATCATTTTTTGTGGAGAAAATTACTGCCGGAAGATTAAAACTTACTGGAAGCAAAAGCTGGTTGTCGCGGACTCTTCCGTATTCCATAAGCTGAGGATAAAAAATACTCCGGTTAATTTCTGAGCCCTGCAGTAAATAGTCAACAGAACGGAAATATTTTTTTGTTGAAGCATTTTTTAACCAGGGACCAATAATAATATCTGGCGGAAGTTCATCTTTAGGAACTGGAAGTGAACGAGCCGGCATTTCCTTGTAAACAAGAACGGCTTTTACTTTATTGTGACTTGCGTTGAAGGCTTCAATGTAAGAAGCAAATTGGGCATTGTCTGACCAAATGATTATTTTGTCACTTTTGGCGGGTTTGCAGGAGATTACTAATGAAGCAAGAACAAGTCCTGCTAAAAGCGACAATTTTTTCATATTACAACCTTAAATTATTTTACAGTTTCTGCAACTTCGTAGATTGCTTTGTATACTTCCAGCAGTTTGCTCTGTGGAATTGAGCTGAAGGCAACGCGCAAAGTGTTTGCATCAATAGAAATAACACCGATTCCTTTTTCTGCAAGGAGCTTCTGGCGCAATTCATTTGATTTACCGTTTGGCATATTAAAACTCATAAAGTAACCACTGTTAAAAGGAAGTGGTGTGAGTGTTGAACAAGTATTTTCGTTACAGAACTTTCTGACAATCTTGTAGCGTTCACAAAGCATATTGCGGTATTCAAGTTTTTTTGCTTCGCTTGTTGGATTTTTAAATGCTTTAAGAAGCAAATTCTGAGAAGGAGTAGAAGAGCAGGAAACACTTGAACGGATTGCGCTGTTCAATTTTGTTACAAGTGCGTTGTACTGGTCGTCTGTCATTCCTTTGCAACCAAATGTGATGAATCCTACACGGAATCCCCATGCAAACTCTTCTTTTGTTGGACCGTCGATTTTTGCGGCAAGAACATTTTCGTGCAAGTCTGCCAGGTATGCAAAAAGTGACTGAGCTTCGATATTGTCTTCGTAGTTAAGGCCAAAGTATGCATCATCACACCAAACCATAACTTTTTTGCCTTCTTCTGCCATTTTTTTGATGATTTCTACAAGCTGTTTGCGTTCATCAGAAGTTGGGCTGTATCCAGATGGATTCTGAGGGAAGTTAAGAATTACACGAACTGAACCACTTTCTGCTTCTTTTCTCATTGCTTCTTCAAGACCAGGAATGTTGAATTTTCCGTCTTTGAACATAGCAAACTGTTTAAATGAGGCATTACGGCGGGCATTTGCAATCAATGTGTAGTTGTCCCATGAAGGATCTGCTGCCAGGAGACCTTTTGTTTCATCAAGGAAAAGGTCGGCAAGGTAAGAAATACCAGCAGAAAGTCCAGGTACTACAACTGGAAGAGAGATGCTTTTTCCCTTAAGGTTAGGGTTTTTTGCAATCATTTTTTCTTTCCAGATTTCACGGAGTTCCGGGATACCAGCAGTTGGTGCATAAGCAACCAGTTCACGAGTTGTCATTGAAGGTACGCTTTCGTTGATTGATGGCAATGTTACAGGATTTCCGTCATCGCCCATACACATACCAATTGTGCCGTTTGCAAATGATGCAGATTTTTTTGCTTCACCAGACTGAGCAATAATTCCTTTTGGGAAATAGAGTCTTGTGCCGAGATCAGAAAGGAGAGCTCCAGCTGTTGTGCCTTCCAATGTTTTATTCAATTCTTGTGCTAATTCGTTTAACATGATAAATTATATTATCACAATCAACGTAAAATAATCAAGAATTTACTATAAATATAGTAAGAATATTGGGAGAAAAAAATGGAAGTAACAAAAAAACAGCTCAATGAATGTGCTGATTATATTCGTAAATGCCGTGATGAAGCATCCAGAAAAATTGTTGGTCAGTCAAAAATAGTTGACGGCATAATCACTGCAATGATTGCCGGCGGACATGTAATTCTGGAAGGTGTTCCTGGTCTTGCAAAAACACTGGCAGTAAAAACAATTGCAGAAATTTCCGGGCTTGATTTTAAACGCATCCAGTTTACGCCAGATCTTTTGCCAGCCGATTTAACTGGTACTATGATTTATGAACAGGCAACTGGAAAATTTACAGTTAGAAAAGGTCCTGTTTTTACAAATGTTGTTCTCGCTGATGAAATTAACCGTGCCCCGGCAAAAGTTCAGTCGGCACTTCTTGAAAGCATGGCAGAACATCAGGTAACAATCGGGGAATCAACTTATAAGCTTCCTGAACCATTTTTTGTTCTTGCCACACAGAACCCAATTGAGCAGGAAGGAACATATAATTTGCCAGAAGCAGAGCTTGACCGCTTTTTGATGAAGCTTACTGTTCCATATCCAACTGCCGAAGAAGAAGTTGAAATCATTAAGCAGATGAGTGTAACAAACGAAGTAAGATTGAACCGTGTTTTTAGTGCATCAAGTTTGCAGAAATGCCGGGACGCAATTGAAGGAATTACAGCCGATGAAAAAATCATTCAGTATATTGTTTCAATTGTAAATGTTACTCGCCCAGAAAGTTCAAAAAAGCAGAATGAAAAACATGTTTCAATGAGTACAGCAAATAAACGCAATGATATTTTGAGATATATTTCATTTGGTGCTTCTCCTCGTGCTGGAATTGCTCTCCTTAAATGTGCAAAAGTTGCAGCTCTTTTTGCGGGTCGTAGCTTTGTTTTGCCGGAAGATGTTCAGAAAATGGCAATCCCGGTTTTGCGCCACAGACTTGTTTTGAGTTACGAAGCAGCCGCCGATGGAATTATTGCAGATGATTTGATCGAAAAAATTCTTGCTCTTATGCCAGTTCCTTGATAGGGATTTAAAACTATGAATCACAGAAATAATCAGGACCGTAATGAACTTGCTAAACGTGCAGCTCTTTTGCATTTGAGTTCACTTAGTCTGGCAAACGGTATGAAAAGCGGATCATTTAAATCTCTTTATCATGGTCAGGGTGTAGAATTTAGTGGTGTTCGAGACTATTTGATTGGTGACGATATTCGTGCCATCGACTGGAACGTTACTGCAAGAATGGGAAAACCATACGTAAAAATGTTCGAAGAAGAGCACGAACTTAATGTTTTTATTGTTGCAGACAGATCACTTTCCATGAACACTGGTGCCGAAAAACGCAGCCGCCTGGAAACAGCTATGGAATGCTGTGCCTTACTGACTTTGGCTTCATTGCAGAATTCAAGTCCGGTGGGAGCCGTTTTGTTTGATGGGGAAATTTCATTTTCTACAGCACCAAAAGGCGGGAAAAATCATGCATTGAGTCTTTTGTCGAAGTTTGAAGAAGAATTCAATCCCAAAAATGGATCTTATCTGGACAACGCTTTGCAGGGGGCGGGGAAACTTTTAAAGAAGCGCACACTGGTTTTAGTAATCAGTGATTTTAGAACAGAAGGTTGGGAACATCCGCTGGCATATCTGGCACAGCATCATGATGTGGTGGCAATAAGAATTACAGATCCTATGGATGAAGAATTGCCGGATACAGGTTCCATTCCGTTTATTGATGTTGAAACTGGATATCAATGTGTTCTTCCAACCTCCAGTGTTCCTTTTAGAAAAGTCTGGCGTGAAGATAATAAAATGCGTGTTGATCTCTGGAAAAAAGAATGTATCAAACGGGGAGCATTCCCATTTTGTTTGAATACCCAGAGTGATGTGGCAGTTGAGCTTACCAGATTTTTTGCAGGCAGGAGTTCAATATGAAAAAATTCAATTTGAATTCTGCCAGAAAAATTTTTGCTTTATGGATTTTTTTGTTTGCTTGTATTTGCGGGGCAGCTGCTCAGAGCAGTATTAAAGTTCACAAGCAAATACTTACTCCTCAGCAGGTATTTGTTGGTTTTTCTTCTTGTAAACTGCAGTGTAATTTTTACAGTGCGGCAGATTTTTTTAGTATTGCAAGTCAGGAAAAAATAGAAAACAATGTTCTTAAACTGGATTTGACTGGTCCTCAATTTAAAGGCCTGGAAGAAAAATGTACAATTTTAAATGCGGTACTTAAACAGGATAAATTTGAAGGTTCGGAATATTCATTGGAAATTGATTTTATTCCGTGGCAGGCAGGAAGTCTTGTATTCCCTCCATTTGATTTGATTTCTCTTATCCGTGATGAACAGGACAGTGATTCTACAAAATGTATTATTGCTCTAAAACCGGTAAAGATTTCGTCTATTCTGGAAAAATACAATGAAACAACACTTAAACCTCCTGTTAGTCCAATTGAAATTCCTGGAACCAGTTATGCAGTCTGGACATTTATTGTTGCATTGATTCTTCTTCTCGTAATTATTTGCGCTGTTCTAGCAAAGCTTCCAAAAATTACTAGAAAAATTGCACAGATGAAGAGCCGTGTAGCCTTTAAGAAAAATGAAAAAAATACCACCAAAAAGTTAAATTCAATTCTAAAGAAAAAAATAACCGATGCTGATTTTGGTGAACAATGGCAAAAAATCATGCGCAATTATTTGAACAGCCGGTTTGGATTCGACTTTTCTACAGTTCCTTCTTCAAGAATTGCAAAAGTAATTTCAAATGTTACCGGCGATATGCTGGACGAAAAAGAAGAAAGTGTTGTGATGAGTATATGCGCAATGTTTGTTCGAACTGATTATATTCGTTTTGCACAGGGTTCAATCGATTCAAAGTTATTGCCAAGTAACGAACATAAAGCAGAATTTGCAAAAGGTGAACGTAAGGAAATTATCAAACGTTCAATTGCACTTATTCATTATCTGGATAATCCTGCTTCAATGGAGGAAGAACTATGATCGATTTTGAAAACCCGGTTGTTTTCCTTTTACTGCTTATGATTCCTCTTCTTTACTTTTTGCGGAAGATTAAAATTTTTACGGGGCTTTCTTTTCCATTAACTTTAAGCAACTGGAATGGAGCAGATTTTGAATACCGCAGACCTTTCAGGAATTTTTTAAGTGGATTAAGCAGGGTGCTATGTGTTGCTGGATTTATCTGTGTTGTTATTGCCGCAGCAAGTCCTGTTGTTCATAAACAGGAAAAAGTTTATAACTCAAAAGGTTCGGAAATTATTTTTGTTGTAGACACAAGTCCGTCTATGAATGCAAAAGATATTGGAACTCTTACCAGAATTGAGGCAGCCAGACAATCAATTAAAACTCTGGCCCAGAGTAATACAGGCAGTAGTCTTGGTTTAATAGAAATGGCTGTGGAAAGTGCAGTTGCAGTTCCGCCAACAATGGACCGCACAAGTTTTTACAATTCTCTTGATAACATTGTAATTGGTGAACTGGGAGATGGTACTGCTCTGGGAGTTGGATTGAGCCATGCGGTATTCCATTTGTCCGCTTCTAATGCTCCTAAAAAAAGTATTGTGCTTATAACTGATGGAGAAAATAATGCAGGTTCAATTCATCCTTACACGGCAGCACATTTGATTAAAGAAAAAAATATTTCCCTTTATGTTTTAGGAATTGGAACAAAGGGAACTGTTCAGATGGAATATTCTGATCCTAAAACCGGCCGGATGCAGACTGGATATTATGAGAGCAATTTTGATTCAACTAAACTTGCACGGCTTGCCAGTGAAGGCGGCGGAAACTTTTTTGGAATAGAAACTCTTGGAAATCTTAGTCAGGCTTTGAATTCAATTTCCAGGCATGAAAGTGTTGTGCAGAGTTATCAGATGAAAAATCACGATTCTCTTTACTACGATGAGTTTCTTCTTGCGGCTGCAATTCTTTTTGCTTTGGCATGGATTTTACGGAGAATTATTCTTGAGGAGTTGCTGTAATGAATTTTAGTATAGAACGTCCCTGGGCTTTTTACGGAATTTTAATTCTTATTCCAGTTCTGGGATTTGTGATTACAAAATACAGAAAGATGGTTCGTTTGCTGGCAATGGATAATTCTATTCGGGCTAGTAAAATGCTGTTTTCTAGTCTTAGACTTAGTTTTGTTTTTAGAACTGTTTGCCGTGCTCTTGCATGGATTATGCTGGTGCTTGCATTTTCCGGAATTTCATGGGGAACAAATATGGTGGCAGTTCAGAAAAGCGGTGATGCAATCAGCATGGTTTTTGATATCAGTTACAGTATGAATGCAACTGATGCCCCGGGAGGAATGAGCCGTCTTGAATCCAGCAGCCGGTATGCAAAAGAATTGATGGAACATTTGGAAGGGCAGAGTGTTAGTGCTGTTCTTGCCAAAGGTGACGGAATTATTGCAGTCCCATTAACTGATGATTATCCGGCAGTAGAATCTTTGCTTGATTCACTTTCGCCAAAATTGATGACAAGTCAGGGAACAGATTTGGGCGCTGGAATAAAAGCGGCAATTATTTCTTTTCCTCAGCAGAGTTCACAGGCTGCCCACATCTGGCTTTTTACCGATGGTGATGAAACAGAAAATACTTTGTCTTCTGCATTGAGTGACAGTATTAAATACGGAATTCCGGTTACAATCATTGGTTTTGGAACAGAAAGAGAAACAGAAGTTTTTGCAGGTGATGGTTCAAAAGTAAAAACAGCTATGCGTTCAGAAAAAATAGAAAAAATAATTGAAGGTGTTCAAAAGAAGAATTTAAAGAGAGGGTCTCAGACTGCAACTATAAAATTTATTGATGCTTCGGAGGTTGGTTCTGCATTCAGCATTCTTCAGGATTTGAATAGCAAAGACAGCACTGTTGTTGCTTATGAAGTTCAACCGGTAAGACGCAACGGACTGTTAATTTTCTTTGCAGTAATTTTCTATATTGTTTCATTTATTTTTGCGGAATTACATTTGCGCCACAGAAGCAGAATGCTGGCAATATCAATTGTTGCAGCAGGATTAATGTTTACTGGCTGTACAGGAAGATTCCAGGTAGGGAAAGAAATTCTTTACGGCAAACTGGAATGGAACAGAAAAGGTTATGACGAAGCAGTTGGTCATTTTATGAAGGCGATTGAAATTTCTCAGGAAACTGATGACAAGGATTTAAAGGAATATGCACTTTACGGTTTGGCCAGCACTTATCTTATGAAGGACGAAGTAGAATCTGCAGTTGAACGGTTTGAGCAGATCAGCCCGGATGCCCCAGACAGTGTAAGGTTTGCAGTCTTATACAATTCAGGAATAATTGCCCACAGAAAAGGTGATTATGACAAAGCAGTTGAAGATTTTAAAAGTGCGCTGTTAATTGACGGTTCAAACATAAATGCAAAAATCAATCTTGAAATTTCCCAGCAGCAAAAAGGTATAAATGCAAAAGCCAGGGAGCAGCAGATTACGGATGTGTCAAAAGGGTCCCAGGAGTCGGAGCTTGAACAGGCACTTTATTCAATTATTCGGGAGAATGATGATAACAAATGGAAAAATCAGCAGCAGGAATCAGAAAGCAGATCATCTCGGGATTATTAATTTTATTTGCACTTCCAGTTTTTTCAAAAAGTTTTGATCCAAAAAATGGGCAGGTAAAATTGAATGAAGAAGTGTGCTTTACAAATACCCCTTGTGAATTTAAATTAGAAATTCCGGGAGTTGAACCAGATAAAGTTCAGTCTTATATTGAATATCTTCCTGGTGGAATAGAACAAATTTCCAGCAGAAAAGAGTCGATTATTTCGGAAGAAGGCGGAACTTCTCTGCTATACGTACTTCAATTTAAAAATCCGGGCACAATTCAACTTAAGCCTCTTTTTGTAAGAATTAATGGACGTTCTTATCGGATACCCTTTGAAAAATTCAATGTGTATGAAAATCCGGATACAATTTTGCCTGAACTTTCCATCCGACTGGCAGACGGCACAATTCTTGGAAGCAGATACACTTTTACCCTGGGGCAGCATGTTGAACTTACACTGCTCATAAAATATGCGGTACAGATTGTAAACTTCAAATGGGAAGCACCACAAAATGCAGTTCTTAAAGAAATCAAGCGTTATGAAATTACAGAAGGTGTGCCACGAGGAAAAGAATTTTCTTCTGAATCAATTGAGGTTGCAAAATTCGACTGGCAGCCATTAAAAGAAGGAAACTGGAGTCTGCCGGAAATACTTGTTACTGCCACTGCGTATAATGGTTCCAGAGTTGATTTAGCACTTCCAGATTGTGACATTAAAATTTTATCGCCCAAAAATAAAGTAACTCAGAAAAAGGGAGAAACTCTTTTTGATTATGCATTCAGCAAGCCGATAGAAGAAGACAAAGTTCAGGTAGAAGATCTTAATTCAATGGCTAAGCCGGAAATCCTTGTAAATTTACGGTCTACAGAACGTAGAAGTTTTATGCCTGGAAAAATTGCAAAACAGCGTAGAAATTTAGAAAAAAGCTGGGGCATCACTTTAACTAGCGACGAATCTTCCAGACCACAATATTTAATGATTTTAATTTCCTGCGGGTTGGTTTTTGTTGCTTTTGTGATTACGTTGATAATAAAAAGGTTCAGGCTTTCTACAGTATTTTTGATTGTCTTTGTTCCGTTGTTTATTATAGCCGTTATTGGTGGTGTAAAAATCAGTCATAAAAGAGCAATTTATAACGGTGGTAAAATTGCAACAATCCCGGAATTAAGTGCCAGTTCAAATGTAACTTTACCATTGGGAAGTTGTGTTAGAATATTGAATCACACTGGTCATTGGTGTTACATCAATAGCAATGATGTTTACGGCTGGGTGGAAGAAAAAAATATTATTCCAATTCAGTAGAAGTTACAGTGATTAATCAATAAATAGAAAGGAAAGGTGAATGGCAAAAACAGATGCGTCAGATTATATGATGAAGTGGCTTGATAAATTTGGCACAGTGGATAAAGACAGAATTGTAAAAAATGCCAACGAAAACAAAAAACTTCATTCTACTGATTATGCTGCAAAAATGACTCCTCAGGCAACAATTGATCTTCACGGGCAGACACGGGACGAAGCCTGGAATACTCTTGATTTGTTTGTGGAAAATTCACTTAAGCGTGGACTAAAAAAAATTCTTATCATTCACGGTAAAGGAAATCATACTGGGGAAGGTGAATCTGTTCTTGGCCCATTGGTAAAAACTTATATTGAACAGCACAAACATTTAGGTGCCAGTGGACATCCAGACAGAACAATGGGCGGCAGTGGTGCAACCTGGGTTCTGCTAAAATAGGCAAATAAAAAAACAGTTGCCAAATCAACATAAATTAGTTAAATTAAATTTGGAGCAAAATGGAAGATTACTACAAAATTCTTGGGGTAGAAAAAACTGCCACTGACGAACAGATTAAAAAAGCGTATAGAAATCTCGCATTCAAATATCATCCGGATAAAAACCCTGGTGATAAAAATGCGGAAGAAATGTTTAAAAAAATTAACGAAGCTTATTCTGTTTTAGGTGATTCTTCTAAGCGCAAACAATATGATAGTTACGGTTCCAGTTATTCCAGTGGAAGTTATGGCTCAAACAATGGAAGGGGTTCAACTTATTCTGGTGGAACTTATGGCGACTATGGTGATTTCTGGGAACGAATGTACGAAGAAGCCAGAAGGCGTCAGTATCAGCAGACACAAAGTTCAAGTCAGAGACAATCAGAAGATCCTTATGACTCTTATACCTGGACAACAAGATCCACAAATTATTCTCCGCGGCAGGAAGGGTTCCAAAATCTTGTTAAAGGTGCGTTTCAGGGATTGGCAAGTCTGGCAGGTCTTTCTGTTTTAGGCTGGCTGTTTCCAATCAACATAATCCTTATTGTAAGTGCCGCCCGGGGTTTGATGGGACTGTTAAAAGGCATTAAGATGATTGTGTTGGGAAGATAAAAAATTGTTTAAAATAAAAAAAGTCACCGCAAGTGGAATCGGGTGACTTTGTTAGAATCAATTTTGAAGTATGGCCATTAACGTTCGCGGAAAATAATTCTTCCTTTATTTAAATCATAAGGAGAAAGAGCAACTTTTACGCTGTCACCAGGAACAATTCTGATGTAGTGCTTTCTCATTTTTCCACTCAAATGTGCAAGAATGATATGCCCATTCTGCAATTCAACTCTGAACATTGTATTTGGAAGTGCTTCCTTAACAATGCCTTCTACTTCAATAGCTTCTTCTTTAGCCACGATTCCTCCAAAAAATATTTGCCTTTTAGCAATTTTAATTTTATACTATTATGATAAAAAGACATAATTTAGTCAACTGAGTTTACTATTGTGTAACCTGTTTACATTGAATGTGTTTATTCAGTATAATCTCTCAGTACTTCAAGGGAGGAGCAGATGAAGAAAGATTTTCCTGAAAAAATGAAAAAGAGACTTCTGGAACAGCGAAAAGAAATTTTGAGCAGACTTAACAATCAAAGTGACGAAATGAAGAGTCTTGTTGGAACAGATGAAAGCGGAGATGACGCGGACATTGCATCAGTTGCAGTAGAAAGGGCACTTCTTGATTCATTAAATGAACAGGATTCACTTACATTGCAGCAGATAGACAGAGCTTTGGCAAGAATTGAACAGGGCAAATATGGTGTTTGTATAAAATGTGGTAAAGATATTCCAGAAGGACGTCTTGAAGCATTACCGTACGCTGGACTTTGCATTCAGTGTAAAACAGTTGATGAACGCCGTGGATAATTTCTAAATCTTTTGGCTTTTAACACCGCCGGTTGTAATGAAATGCAATTCGTTATAGCCGGCTTTTTTTATGTAGCTTATTCCTTCTTCAAACCAGAAATCAAGATAATCTTTATTGTGACAGTCAGAATTAATTGTAACCGGAACATTGTTTTCTTTGAGCAGTTCCAGAAAGTAAGCTGAAGGATAAGGAGTGTCCAGATAACCACGGGCAATAGCACCAGTATTTATTTCTGCAATACAACCATTTTTTGCAATAGCTTTTGCAGTGAGTTTTAATTCTTTTTTATACCAGCTATCTTTTGGGTTAAACAAATTATTAAATTTATTCTGCTTGGAAATTAAATCCGGGTGGGCGATAATGTGGAAATTTCCGTTGCTGAGCATTTCTCGCTGATATTTAAAATATGTTTGAACTGCCAGTTTTTTATTGCCTTTAAAATATTTTTTTATTCCGTCAAGAATTGAATCTAAACTTCCATCGGCTTCAAAAAATCCACCGTTGCCTGGAACAAAATGAACTGCTCCAATCAAATAGTCGATATTAAAATCTTTGTATTTTTCTACAACTGGAGTGCAGAGATTTGCAAAGTAGTCGGCTTCAAAACCAAGTAAGATTTGAATCCGGTCTTTAAATTCAACTTTTAACTGATTAATCTGGTCTGCATATTCACCATGATTTTTTGCACCAACCGACCAGTCAACTGCAAAAGGATACATGGAATGACCGCTGAACCCAAGAATGTTAAAGTTTTTTTCCAGCGCAGTCAAAACCATTTCCCGGGGAGAATCTTTGCCGTCGCAGAAATTTGTGTGAGTGTGGTAATTTGTTTTTGTTAATCCAAGGCTTTGGTAGAAGCTTTTACTCATAATGAATTTTTCCAGTTTTCAGAAATTTTTTTAAATGAAACAAAGGCCAGTGCAAAGTCGATTCGTTTTGCTTCAACTCCAATATAATCTTTTTCTTTTGCATAATCGTTCATTTCTTTACTAAAACGGGCAAGGAGAGATGCGTTGATTGTTGCGCTTGAGCCTTTAAGTGTATGACTCAACCTTTGAATGACTTCTTCATTGTTGGGAATATCTTTTAATGCGTCTTCCAGCTGTTCAAGAATTTTTTCTGTTTGAGTAACAAAAGAGTCAAGAAGTTCAACTCCAAGATTTTTGTCGCCGTCGATTGTTTCCATAAAACCGGCCAAATCCCATTCTTCCTGGCTTGATGTAGAAAGACTGGCAACAAACAGAAATTCTTTGCTTTGAGGAATTGCAAGAACAGCATTCCACTTTAAAAGAAGCTGCTTAACGGCATGTTTGTTAAAAGGTTTAACGATAATGTCATTAATTCCAACTTCGCGGTATTCTTTAAACGCCTGGGAATCATTGTTTGCCGTACATGCAACGATTACTCCGTTGTAGTTTAAATTTCTGATATCAATAGTGGCATCCATACCGTTTTTATTTGGCATTTGAATGTCCATAAAAATCATATCAATATCTGGATGTTCCTTGATTGTTTCTACTGCCTGCACACCGTCTTCTGAACTAAAGACAATTGCCCCGAATTTTTCAAGGAAGGTTTCGATAATTTTTCTATTTACCGGATGATCTTCTGCAACAAGAATTTTTACATCTTTTGCCAGTTCGCTGTCGTCCGGTGGAGTGTAAGTTGTGGCTGCTGGTGCTACAACAACTGGTAGTTCCTGAACCGGCAGTTCCTGGATTCCGTGAGGTTCTGCACCGATTATTTCCATTGAATTTGAAGCTTCTGCCGCAGAAAGTTCTGGTACAAAATTCTCCTGTAAAAGCTTGTAAATTTTGCTTCGTTTGGCAGGTTTATATAAATATCCTTTGAACCAGTTGAGCATCTTCATTTTTGCGTCTTTGCCCATCTGTCCTTCTGGTACAAGCATGTACATATCCAGGTTTGTAATGTTTGCGTTGTGATTGATTTTGCTTGCCAGATGCCATCCGTCTGTTTTATCAAGAGTCATAGAAATAAAACAGATTGTGAAGGGGCTGTTTTCTTTCTGGGAATTTTCCAGGAGTTCGATTGCTTCTGAACTTTTGGTTGTGGTAAAAATATTTCCTATTCCAAATGACCGGATTTTTTTTGCCAGTGCCAATGCGCTGATTTCTGTGTTTTCTACAATTAAAATTTTTGTTTTTGGCGGAACCTGAAGGTCGGAATATTCATCAAATTCGTCCATGAAGGATTTTTCCAGTGGAATTGTGAACCAGAAAATTGCTCCTCCATTAGGATTATCTTTAACTCCTATATGACCGTGCATTACGTCAATTAAATTTTTACAGATAGAAAGTCCAAGACCTGTTCCGCCGTATTTTCGGGTGGTGCTTGTATCTGCCTGATAAAATTTTTTAAAAATATCTTGCTTTTTATCGTCTGGAATACCAATACCAGTATCTTCTACTTCAAAAAGAAGTGAATCATTTACTTGCTTAAGACGGAACAGAATGTAGCCGCTGGACGTAAATTTAACTGCATTTTTTGCAAGATTCAGAATTACCTGCTGTACACGAGTTGGGTCGCCCATAATTGCATTGGGAATTGTGTAGTCAATATCGGTGATTACCTCGATTCCTTTGTTATAGGCTTCCATACAAATTAAATCAACAACTTTTTCGGTAAGAGACTTAATATTGTAAGGAATGCTTTCCAGTTTGAATTCTTCAGATTGAATTTTTGTAAAATCCAGAATGTCATTAGCCAGCTGCAGCAGAACATTTGCACTAAATTGAATCTGGCGCACATATTCTGACTGCTCGTTATCCAGATTTGTGTCTTCCATTAATTCCGCAGTACCAACAATTGTCTGGATTGGAGTACGGATTTCGTGAAGCATACTGGCTAAAAAACGTGTGCCGCTTTCTATTGAATTCTGATTATCGGACATTTATTATTTTCTCTGGGTTTTGTGCAGAATTTCCATTGATTTTTGAACAACTACTTCTGGTTTCTGAGGCTTGATCATAAATGATTTTGCTCCAAGAGTAAGTGTCTGCATAACAGCATCTCTCTGAGTTACCTGAGAGTAAACAACAATGGGAGTCTTGTAGGATTTTTCCTGGAGATTTTTTAGCACATCGAATCCGTTAAGGCCAGGCATATAAATATCAAGGATAACAAGATCAAAATGCTGTTTTGATACGGCGTTCATAAATTCTATACTTGAGTCGAATGGAATTGATTTAGCGTTTACAGTTTCAAAAGCAGCAGAAAGAAGTTTGCGGATAACTGCATCATCATCTACGATTGCTACATTTATCTGACCACCAGTTTCGCTGGCCGGCATAACTCCTGAATCACTCATGAAGCGCATTTCAATTGAACCTTCTGTTGTGTCTGCATCGGCAGAAAGAAGTTTATCACTGATTAAATCCTGGTCAGATTCACCTGTGTGAGTATTAACAACATCACCAAGAATTTTTGTAATGTCAGAAGCAACTTCGATTCCATCGTATTCCTTGTGACCATCAATAAACTGCTGGCAGATTTCATCCAGGGAAAGAATTTTTACGTTTTTCTTTTGAATGCGAGCGTCATCAAGAATATTGTCTACAAGCAGTTCCAGATTAATTCCATCAACAAAAGAAAGCTGGAGATCTGTGAGAAGAATAATAACTTTTGGCATTTCCAGTTGATGAGCATCAATCAGTTCCGGAAGTTTGTATTTTAAAAGTGCAAGTTTTTCACGGTTAAGACCCTGGGCAATATCAATAAAAATAATATTTCCTTTAAGATGAACTTCAAGAACACAGGGAGTTACGTCAATAGAAAAAGTCTGTTTTAAAATTTTACCGATGGATTCAAAGAAAATATCAAATTTAATTGGCTTTGTAAAATATTTGATTACTCCATACTGTGAAAGCAGCGTAAGTTTATCCTGAGGAAGAACAGGTCCGCTTACAATCATTGGAATTGTTTTTGCATTAGGATCTTTTAATTTGTCCTCTAAAAAATGCACAATAACATTAATTGACTGTGGCGAATCTAAATCAAGAATTACCAGGTCTGGCAAGGAAGTGACCATTTTTGTAAAAGCATCCCGTTCAACAGTAGCAGTGTCAACATCAACTTTTTCTGCTGTGAGTTTCTCTTTTAAAAATTCCCGGAACATTGGTGAGGCATCAATAAGTAAAACGCGTTTCATAATTATATTTTACACCATATATTGAAAATTGTGAACATGTGATTTAGAATTGAAGTATGAAAGCGATTTTTTTTTTAGCAGATGGATTTGAAGAAATAGAAGCTTTGAGTCCAGTTGATTATTTAAGACGCTCTGGTGTTGAAGTTACAACAGTTAGTGTTCTGGGAAATTCTGTTGTTCATGGAGCCCACAAGGTTGATGTTATTGCAGATTGTTCGTTAAAACAGTTTATTGATTCTGGGAATATTCGGGAAATTGATGCAGTTGTTATTCCTGGTGGAATGCCGGGTGCTTCTAATATTGCATCAAATTCAGAAGCCCTGGATATTATTCAGAAAATTTTTGACAGTGGTAAACTGGTGGCAGCAATTTGTGCAAGTCCGGCAGTGGTTCTTGGGCAGACAAATGTTCTTAACGGAAAAAAATGGTGCTGCTACCCTGGAATGGCCCATAACGCCGGAAATTTTACTGTTTCCTATGATTCTTCCAGAAGGGTGATTGCTGATGGTAATCTGATTACTGCAATTGGTCCTGGCGCTGCAGAAGAATTTAGTGTAGAAATAGTAAATTATCTTCGGGGAAGTGAAGTAAAATCAAAGGTATTTTCTGCTGCTCAAATTCGTTGAAAAATTTGATTAAAAGTTGTAAAATGGCCGGGTAATGCTTAAAGAGAATATGTGGCTGCTATGTGCAGTTTCCTGATAATGATAACTTTAAACGGTTAATGATAATTTAGGTAAAAAATATGGCAAAAATGTTGTAATTTCTATTGGAGATTCACAAATCGCAACTGGTGAAATTTCAACTGAACGATAAATACAAAAGGGGCAAATTATGGCAATGGTAATTCTTACATTGAACTGTGGTTCTTCTTCTGCTAAATACCAGGTTTATGACTGGGACAACAAAGAAGTATTGGCAAATGGTGTTGTAGAAAGAATCGGAATTGAAGGTTCATGCATCACACATAAGGCAAAAGGAAATAAAGTTGAATTGGAAAGTCCTTGTCCAACACACAAAGAAGCAATCGAACTTATCCTTAAAATGATTACAGATAAAGAGACAGGTGTAATTTCTGACCTTTCAGAAATTGGAGCAGTTGGTCACCGTGTTCTTCATGGTGGAGACAAATTTACAAAGTCTGTTCTTGTTACTCCAGAAGTTCTTGAAACATTCAAAAGTGTTATTGATCTTGGACCTTTGCACATGCCTGCAAATATTATGGGTATTGAAGCTGCACAGAAAGTTATGCCAAATGTTCCACACGCTGCAGTTATGGATACAGCATGGCACCAGACAATGCCTGCAGAAAATTATATGTATGCAATTCCACACGAATGGTACGAAAAATATGCTGCCCGCAAATACGGTTTCCACGGAACATCTTTCTTGTATACAGCAAAACGTGCTTCGGTTCTTCTTGGAAAGAAACCAGAAGATACAAATGTAATTATCTGCCACATTGGTAACGGTGCTTCTATGTGTGCTGTTAAAAACGGTAAATGTTACGACACAACAATGGGTATTACTCCTCTTGAAGGACTTGTAATGGGTACTCGTTCTGGTGATCTTGACCCTGCTCTTCCATTCTACATTATGCGTAAAACTGGAATGACAGTAGACGAAATGGATACTGCTTTGAACAAGAAATCTGGTTGTCTTGGTGTTACTGGAAAATATGCAGATCGTCGTGATGTGGAAATGGCTGCAAAAAATGGCGACGAAAAAGCAAAGCTCTGCATCGAAATGGAAGCTCTTAGAATTAAGAAATACATTGGTGCTTACATGGCAGAGCTTGGTCATGTTGATGCAATTGTGTTTACAGCTGGTGTTGGTGAACGTGGTCCTGTTTTCCGTCTTAAATCAACACAGGGTCTTGAAAACTACGGAATTAAAATTGATGAACAGAAAAATCTGTGGTCATTTACTGGTAACGCAGAAACTTGCATCAGTGCAGATGACAGTGCTACAAAGATTTTTGTTATTCCAACAGATGAAGAACTGGTAATGACAGAAGATGCTTATGCTTTGATGAAAGGCACTTACGATGTTCATACAAACTTTACATATTCTTTCCAGAGTCCTGATTATATTAACAAGGCTCGTGAAGAAGGTCTTAAAGGTGATCTTGTAAAACGTCCTGATCTGGCAAAAGTAATTGTCCGCCCAGTAAAATAAATCTAAAACAAAAAGGGATTCCGGATCAGGTCCGGAATGACGCCCACGGCAATGTGTCCGGAATGA